>NZ_JAZHLI010000065.1:0-21911 GCF_036549475.1 Aurantimonas sp. A2-1-M11
TACCGCCTCGTCGGACACAGCCATTCCCGCAATCTCCCAATCGAATCAATTGGGAACCCACAGATTCAGTACTTGCACCAAATGTCACGCGCCAACTCACCCGATTGCCCTGTTTAAGCACGCCCATGTAATTGACTCCGGTCGATCATCGTGGGCGAAATAGTTTCATCCCTGTTGGAGGTAACTCGGATGACCGCTCACGAATTCGGCGAGTGGCTGGACCACATGTGGTTCTCCCACGACGATGCCGCTGCGCGCCTTGGCGTGGAGCCCGGTGCGATCGCAGCCTATGAACGGGAGGGGGCGCCGGCCACGGTGGGACTTGCCTGCGCCGCGATCGCGACGGGGCTGGCCGCGTGGCAGCCGCCACGTCGGCGCGCCAGGCTCAGGCGCCAGCAGGCCGCGTGAGCCTGGCGTCCGGCTTGTCCCCATGGCCGCGGGCGCGCCGGGCCGCGAAGCTACAAACCGACTCCCCTAACCGGCGGCCCCGGCGGCCCTGACGCGGCGGCGGGGCGCGCCGTTCGAGCCCCACCTTTTTGTGCGCCATCCGCCCCTGATCGTACTTGCGGCGTTCTAGAAGCGCAGCACGCGGCCGCGATACGGATAGCGGGGATCGCTGTGCCCGACCACGGGCGTGTGACCCGAGGCGCAGAGCGCGCTGAGGACGGCCTCGTCCTCAGCATCGTACCTTGTGTCGACCGCGCCGAGATACCCGTCCAGTTGCGCCACGTTGCGCGGGCCCATCAGGATGCTCGTCACCGCGGCATTGGCCAGGAGCCAGTTCACCGCCATGGCGCCGGGGTCGCGGCCGGTCTGCTCGGCATGGTCGGCCGCCTTGTTGGCCGCCTCGATCGTCCCCGGCAGGAACTCCGCCTCCAGCATGCGCTTGTCGCCCCGCGCGGCGCGGGAATCGTCCGGCACGCCGCCGCGATACTTGCCCGTCAGGATGCCGCGGCCGAGCGGCGAATAGGGCACGACGCCGATGCCGAAATGGTGGCACGCCGGCAGATAGTCCGGCTCGGCCGTCCGGTTGAGCATGTGATAATAGGGCTGCGCCACGACCGGCCGGGCCACGCCCAGGCGATCGGCGATGCGGATCATGTCGGCGATCTTCCAGGCCCGGAAGTTGGAAAAGCCCCAATGGCGGATGGCGCCTTCGGCGATCAGGTCGCCGAGCGCCGCGATCACCTCGTCCAGCGGCGTCGCCTCGTCGTCGAGATGCAGGTAGTACAGGTCGATCGTCTCGGTCTGCAGCCGCTCGCGCGACATCTGCGCGGCGCGGGCGATCCATTCGGGCGACAGGCCGCCCGACCCGTCGACGCCGGTCACCGGGTTGCCGACCTTGGTGGCCAGGACGCAATCGGCCCGCCGCTCCTTCAGGAGCCGGCCGAGCATCGCTTCCGACTGGCCGCCGGTATAGGAATCGGCGGTGTCGATGAAATTGCCGCCGACCGCGAAATAGCGGTCCAGCATGCGCGCCGCCTCCGCCTCGTCGGTCCGGTCGGCGAACATCATCGTGCCCAGGCACAGCCGCGCGACCTCGGGGCCATCGCGGAACAGGGGAACTTTCGGGATCGTCGTCATGTCGGGTCCTTCGGTCTCGTTCGTGTCTCTCGGTCGACCGCCGCCGTCGGGGCAGGCGATCGCAGCCGGCGCGGCTTGCCTCGGTTCGCGCGACCCGGGTGATCCCCGCGGACGCACCGCGCCTAGACGATGCCGCCGGCCCGCAGTCGCGCGATGTCGCCGGCATCGTAGCCGGCTTCGGCCAGCACCGCCTCCGTGTCGTGGCCGAGATCTGGCGCGGGGTGGCGCATCTGCGACGGCGTCTTGGCGAATTTCATCGGGAAGCCGGTCATGCGCACCGTCCCGTGGCCGGGATGGGCGACATCCAGCACCATCTCCTGCGCCGCGACCTGGGGGTCCTCGAAGACCTCGCCGAGCGTCTGCACCCGGCCGCAGGGCACGCCTGCCGCATTGAGGCGATCGATCCACACCGCCTGGGTCTCGCCGCGCATCGCCGCGTCGATCAGCGCGTTCAGCGCCGGCCGGTTGGCAATGCGGCCGGCATTGCTGGCAAAGCGCGGCTCGTCGAGAAGGTGGATGAGGCCGATCGCCTCCAGGAAGCGGCGCAATGTCGGCTCGGTCGAGGGCGCCACGGCCACATGGCCGTCGGCGGCGTGAAACAGCCCGTAGGGCGAGGCGATGGGATGGTCGTTGCCCGTGGGCGGCGGGGTCTGGCCGGTGGCCAGCTGCGCCGCCGACAGATAGGCCAGCATCGACATCATGCCGCCCATCATCGACGCCTCGACGGCCTGGCCCTCGCCGTCGCGGTCGCGCACCCGCAGGGCGGCGACGATGGCGAAGGCGGCATAGAGGCCGGCGATCAGGTCGGTCAGCGGCGGCGCCGCGCGCATCGGCCCGCTCTCCTGCGAGCCGTTCACCGACATGAAGCCCGACATCGCCTGGGTGATGAAGTCGAAGGCCGGGCGGTCGCGATAGGGGCCGGTCGAGCCGTAGCCATTGACCGAACCGACGACGAGCCGCGGATTGATCGCGTCCAGCGTGTCGCGGTCGAAGCCCATGGCGGCCAGCACGCCGGGCCGGTAGTTCTCCACCAGCACGTCGGCGTCGGCCAGGAGCCGGCGCAGCACCGCCTTGCCCTCGGCGCTCTTCAGGTCGAGGGTCAGCGAGCGCTTGTTACGGTTGAAGCCGGCAAAGTACCAGGACATGCCATCGACGATCGCGCCGAGCTTGCGGACATGGTCGCCCTGCCCCGGCGCCTCGACCTTGATGACGTCCGCGCCGAGGTCGCCGAGCAGCATCGAGCAGAACGGTCCCGACAGGATGCGCGTGAGATCGATGACCCGGATTCCGGCGAGCGGCTGGTCCATCGCGGTCAGCCCGCCGCCGTGGCGACGTCGTCGGCGCCGTGCCGCGTCAGCCGCGGCCCCGCCTTCATCACCTGCCCCGGCAGTTCGCGGCCGATGCTCGTCTGGGTGAGCCTGGCGACGGCGATCAGCCGGTCGAGGTCGATGCCGGTCTCGTAGCCGCTCTCCTGGAGCAGATAGACCAGGTCCTCGGTGCAGATGTTGCCGCTCGCCCCGGCCGCAAAGGGACAGCCGCCGAGGCCGCCGATCGAGGAATCGTAGCGCGTCACGCCCTCGGCGAGGCCGACCATGACATTGGCCAGCCCGACGCCTCGGGTGTTGTGGAAATGCAGGGTGACGGTCATCTCCGGCACGGCCTCGCGCAGGGCCGCCAGAAGCGCCGACACATTGGTCGGCGTCGCCATGCCCGTCGTATCGCCGAGATTGAGGTCGGTGATGCCCAGGTCGCGGTAGAAGCGGGCGATCCGGACCACCTGTTCGGGCGGCACGTCGCCCTCGAAGGGACAGCCGAAGGCGGTCGCCACGTCGCCCTGGACCCGCTTGCCGGCGGCGGTGGCGATCTCCACGACGGCCGGAAAGCGCGCCAGCGTCTCGTCGATCGAGGCGTTGACGTTCTTGCGGCTGTGGGTCTCGGAAGCCGAGCAGAACACGCCCATCACGTCGAGCTGGGTCTCGGCCGCCCGTTCGGCACCGCGCGCGTTCGGCACGAGCGCGGTCAGGGTCACGCCCCGCTTGCGCGTCACGCCCGCCAGCACCTCGGCGGCGTCGGCCAGCTGCGGCACGGCGCGCGGCGACACGAAGGAGGTGACCTGCACCTTCTTCAGGCCGGCCTCGATCAGGCCGTTGACGATCTCGATCTTGCGGGCGGTCGCGATGAAGTTTGTCTCGATCTGGAAGCCATCGCGCGGGCCGACCTCGCAGATCTCGATCCGCGCTCCCCTTGCCACCGGCTTCGGCGGCGCGCTGCCTGCATTTTCCATCCTCGTGTTTTCTCCCTTGCCACCGCTCCTGCGCCGTCCTTAGCCGAAGCGCCGCATGAAAGTAAAACGGCGTCGCGGAGCCCGCGAATTCACCGGCGCACTTGCGGCAGTGCAGCATAGAATGGCGGGCTTCGTCGCTTGACCGCACCGATGCTTCGCGTCATCCAATACCGGCCGTGCGCACACGCGCACCAACGATGACAACGCATATTGCCTGCTGGGGGAGGACCGCATCGTCACGATGCGCCTGGGCGGGCCGGGAGGATCACCATGTTCTTGAAGCGCCTTTTGATGGCCGCCGCCTTCGCCGCAGTCACGCTGCCGGCCGCCGCGTTCGAGCCGACCAACCCCGAATGCATCGCCCCGGCCAATCCGGGCGGCGGCTGGGACTTCACCTGCCGCACCTTCGGCCGTCTGCTCAGCGAGGAGAAGCTGGTGCCGGGCACGGTCCAGGTCACCAACATGCCGGGCGCCGTCGGCGCGCTGGCCTTCGCCAATGTCGCCTCCAAGCGCAATGACGACCCGAACCTGATCGTGGCCACCTCGACCGTGGCGATGGCGCAGATCGCCCAGGGCAAGTACCCGGCCGGCGTCGACGCCATGCGCTGGGTCGGCATGCTCGGCGCCGATGTCGGCGCGGTCCTGGTGCCCAAGGACAGCGAGTTCGGCAGCCTCGACGCGCTGCTGGAGGCGATGCAGACCAACCCGTCCGGCATCATCGCCGGCGGTTCGTCCTCGATCGGCGGCTGGGACCATCTGCGCCTGCTGATGCTCGCGCAGGAAGCCGGCGTACCGATGGAGAAGCTGAAGGACATCCGCTGGGTGCAGTTCGAGGGCGGCGGCGACGCCGTCACCCAGCTGCTCGGCGGCCAGCTCAACGTGGTGCTGACCGATGTCGGCGAGATCGGCGGCTTCATCCAGTCCGGCGACGTCAACGCCCTGGCGGTGATGTCCCAGGATCGCCTCGAAGCCTATCCGGAGGTCCAGACGGCCCAGGAACAGGGCATCGACGTCGAGGGCTACAACTGGCGCGGCGTCTATGTCGGCGGCGAGGTCTCCGACGAAGCCTATCAGGGCTGGGTCGACATCATGCAGAAGCTCTACGAGACCGATGCCTGGAAAGAGGCCGCCACCCAGTCGGGCCTGACGCCAATCTGGCGCGGCGGCGACGAGTTCGAGGCCTTCGTGCGCGAGTCGGAGACGCGGATGGAAGAGCTGTCGCGCGCCATCGGCGTGATCCAGTAAGCCACGCATCGAAGGACCCGCGGAGCCGATGAGCATCCGTATCGGAGACCGCATCGCGGGGGCGATCCTGCTCGCCCTCGCGATCGCGCATTTCATCGCGGCCGGCAGCTTCACCGTCGCCTTCGGCGATCCGGCGGGACCGGCGCTGTTCCCCCGCATCGTCGCGGTGCCGCTCGGGCTGTTCTCGCTGTTCCTCCTCCTGCGGCCGGACCCCGATGTCCGGTGGTTCCGCTGGCCGCAGGCGGCCGGCCAGTTCGGCACGCTGGCGGTCCTGCTCGCCTATCCGATCGTCCTGGAGCCGCTCGGCTTTCCGCTGGCCACGACCCTGGCGACGATCGTCCTGTCGAAGATTCTCGGCGGGACCTGGCTGCAGGCGACGGCCACCGGTCTCGTCGTCGGCTTCGGCCTGTTCTTCTTGTTCGACGCGGGCTTCGGCCTGCCCCTTCCGGCCGGCCCGATCTTCGGATGACCCGGCCCGACACAAGCGGGAGCTAGCGTGGAAATACTCGGCTTCCTTCTCGCCGGCTTCGCCGAGGCGCTGACGCCGACCAACATCGCGCTGGCGCTGTTCGGCTGCTTCATCGGCACGATCATCGGCGCGCTGCCGGGGCTCGGCCCGGTCAACGGCGTGGCGATCCTGATTCCCCTCGCCTTCTCGCTGCAGCTGCCGCCGGGCTCGGCGCTGATCCTGCTCGCCTGCGTCTATTACGGCTGCATGTATGGCGGCCGCATCTCGTCGATCATGCTCAACATCCCCGGCGACGAGCCGGCGATGATGACCTGCATCGACGGCTACCCGATGGCGATGAAGGGCAAGGCGCCCGAGGCGCTGGCGATCTCCGGCATCGCCTCCTTCGTCGGCGCGGTCACCTCCACCATCGGGCTGATGCTGTTCGCGCCGCTCCTGGTGCAGTTCGCCATCCATTTTGGCCCGGCCGAATATTTCGCCCTCTACATCCTCGCCTTCGCCACGATCGGCGGCGTGACCGGCGCCAACCCGGCCAAGACGCTGCTGGCCGCCGCCTTCGGCCTGGTGCTCGCGACGGTGGGCATCGACCCGCAGAGCGGCGTGCCGCGCTACACCTTCGGCAGCTTCGAGCTCTATGACGGCTTCGACCCGATCGTCGCGCTGGTCGGCCTGTTCGCGATCTCCGAGATCTTCGTCATGCTGGAGACGCGGATGGGCGACCGGCAGGGCGCCGTCTCGGTGAACCGCGCCTTCGCCCGCTACTCCGAGATCCGCCAGACCTTCGGGGCGATGTTCCGCGGCTCGGCCGTCGGCTTCGTCTCCGGCATCCTGCCCGGCGCGGGCGCCTCGCTCGGCTCGTTCCTGGCCTATACGGCGGAAAAGCGCGTCTCCAACAAGGACGGCACCTTCGGCACCGGCGATCCGCGCGGCGTCGCGGCGCCCGAGGCCGGCAATAACGCCGCCGCCGGCGGCGCGCTGGTGCCGATGCTGGCGCTGGGCGTGCCCGGTTCGGGCACCACGGCGGTGCTGCTGGCGCTGCTGATCTCGCTCAACATCACGCCCGGCCCGCTCCTGTTCCAGAACCAGCCCGACATCGTCTGGGGCCTGATCGCCGCGCTGTTCCTCGCCAACGTCTTCCTCCTGATCCTCAACCTGCCGCTGGTCGGCGTGTTCACCCGGATGCTGGCGATCCCGATGTGGGCGCTGATGCCCTTCGTCGTGATGGTGTCCTTCGTCGGCGTCTACTCGATCAGCCATTCGACCTTCGACCTGACGGTGATGGTCGGGTTCGGCGTCCTCGGCTTCCTGTTGCGCAAGCTCGACATCTCGGTCGTGCCGGTGGTGCTGGGGCTGTTGCTGGGCGCCGAGATGGAAGCCAATCTGCGGCGCGCGCTGGCGATCTCGGGCGGCGAGGCCGGCATCCTCGTGTCGAGCTGGATCTCGATCGGCCTCTATGCCCTGACCGGCTGCTTCCTGGTGATCGCGGTGATCCTGGCCTTCCGCAAGCGCCGCCGCCTGGCCGCCGCGCCGGTCGCCGGGACGGAGCGCGTCTTCGACTGAAGCGGGACGCCCGGCAGGTCCGGGCGCGTCGCCGATCAGGCCTCGTGGCCGGCCTTCGCGTCCGCATCGGCATGGGCCAGCAGCGAGGCCAGCTTGTGGGTCAGATGCGCCCGCATCAGGCTGCCGAGCAGCGGCCCGTCCCGCGCCTCCAGCGCCGCCTGGATGCCCTCGTGCTCGCGGGTGGCGGTCAGCCACCGTTCCGGCGTCAGATTGGCCTGGTAGCGGGCGCGATAGACCCGGCGCGCGACCATGGCGTGGTGCTGGGCCAGCGTCGGATTGGCGGCCGCGGTCAGGATGGCGCTGTGGATCGCCTGGTTGATCTCGAAATAGGCCGGCCGGTCCCGCGCCTCGTAGGCCTGGCCAAGCCGGCGGGTCAGATCGGCGATCGCCGCGATCTCGGCCCCGGAGGCGCGCTCGGCCGCCAGTTCCCCGGCCAGCCCCTCCAGCGCGGCGACCAACGGAAACAGTTCGGCCAGCTCGTTCATCGTCTGGCCGGAGACGACCGCGCCGCGATTGGGCACCAGCCGGACGAAACCCTCGTGGGCGAGCACCTTCAGCGCCTCGCGGACCGGCGTGCGGGACACGCCGAAACGCTCGGTCAGCGCCTTCTCCGGCACCTTTTCCCCGGCCCGCAGCTCGCCCTCCATGATCATCCGGCGCATCCGGTCGGTCAGTTCGACCGCCAGCGCCGGCCGCAGCAGCGGCGAATCGAAGTCGGAATCGGCAAGGCTCATGGGTCTCGTCCCGTGGTGGAACGATCGTTTCCGCAGATGGCGGCGACCGGCGACGGCGCCGATGCCCAGGCGGCGACCTTGCCCCGCGCGATCACGGTGCCGCTCCGTCCAGGGCCCCGGCCAGGACTTCCGCCACATGCACCGCCCGGCGCGACGCGCCATCGGCGATCTGATGCCGGCAGGAGGTGCCGTCGGCGACGATCACCGCGTCGGCGGGCGCCGCGCGCACCGCCGGCAGCAGGGACAATTCGCCCATGGCCAGCGACACGTCGATGGTCTCGGCATCGTAGCCGAAGGCGCCCGCCATGCCGCAGCAGGAGGATTCGATCACCGTCAGGTCGAGGCCCGGGATCATCCGCAACGCGCCCTCGACGGCCGACATGGCGCCGAAGGCCTTCTGGTGGCAGTGGCCGTGCAGATAGGCGGGCCTGCTTATCCCGGCGAGCGGCAGGTCGAGATGCCCGGCCTTGTCCTCGCGCACCAGGAACTCCTCGAACAGCATCGCGGCGCCCGCCACCGCCTCGGCGGCAGCGCCGGGCACCAGCGCCAGGAATTCGTCGCGCAGGGTCAGGATGCAGGACGGCTCGAGCCCGACGATCGCCTTGCCGGCGCGCACATGCGGCAGCAGGGCGTCGATGGTGCGCTGCGCCTCCTGCTTCGCCCTGTCGGCCATGCCGGCGGCCAGATAGGTCCGTCCGCAGCACAGGGCCCGCTCGCCGCGCCCGAGGCTGGCGGTCTCCACCGCATAGCCGCCCGCCTTCAGCACCTTGACCGCGGCGCGCAGCACCTGCGGGTCGAACCAGCGGTCGAAGGTGTCGGCGAAGAGGACGACGCCGGTCACCCGGTCCGGATCCGGGGCCGGGCCGGTGCGCTCGATCCCGCGCGTGTCACCGCGGTTTGCCGTCGCAACATCGCCGCCAGCGCCCTCGGGGTTGAGGAGGATACCGTCCGCCGCCGCCGGACCGACTTCCGCTTCCCAACCGTCGCCCACGGCTCCGGCGCCATCCGCCCCGGCCAATGCCGCGGGCCGCGGGCCGGCGACGTCGCCTTCGGCATCGCGGAACCAGTCCCGCCGGAAGCCCGGCAGCGAGCGCCGGGCGGAAAAGCCGGCCATCCTTTCCGACAGCGCGGCCAGGGCCGGGACGCGGTCGCGCAGGCCCATCAGCCAGCCGAGGCGCGCCGCAACCGGCGCATAGCGCGGCAGGCCGGCGATCAGCCGGTCCTTCAGCGAGAAGCCGTTGGTCCGGCCGCGCTGGAACAGGATCTCGGCCTTCATCTTGGCCATGTCGACGCCGGTCGGGCATTCGCGGCGGCACGCCTTGCAGGACACGCACAGTTTCAGCGTCTCGGCCATCTCGTCGGAGGCCAGCGCATCGGGGCCCAGCTGGCCCGAAATCGCCAGCCGCAGCGTGTTGGCGCGGCCGCGCGTGACGTCCCGCTCGTTGCGGGTGACGCGGTAGCTCGGGCACATCACCGCCCCGGCCGATTTGCGGCAGGCGCCGTTGTTGTTGCACATCTCCACCGCGCCCTGCAGGCCACCGGCGGCGCCCGGCCAGGCCGACCAGTCGAAGGCGGTCTCGATGTCGGCGACGGCGTAGCCGGGCGGATAGCGCATCAGGCTGCGGTCATCCATCTTCGGCGCCGCGACGATCTTGCCGGGATTGAGCCGCGTCTGGGGATCGAAGGCCGCCTTCACCTCGGCGAAGGCGGCGACGATGCGCTCGCCGAACATCGGGCCGTGGAATTCCGAGCGCACCAGGCCGTCGCCATGCTCGCCCGAATGCGATCCCTTGTATTCGCGCACCATGGCGAAGGCCTCTTCGGCGATCGCGCGCATGGTCTTAACGTCCTTGTCCAGCTTGACGTTGAGCACCGGGCGCACGTGCAGGCAGCCCTCCGAGGCGTGGGCGTACCAGGTGCCGCGGGTGCCGTGCTTCTCGAAGATCGCCGTCAGCCGGTCGGTGTAGTCGGCCAGATGCTCCAGCGGCACGGCACAGTCCTCGACGAAGGAGACCGGTTTGCGCTCCTCCTTCATCGACATCATGATGTTGAGGCCCGCGGCGCGCAGCTCGGCGATGGCCGCCTGCAGCTTCAGGTCCTTCACCGCGACGACGCCGCCCTCGTGGTCGCCGCCCCGGCCGAACGTATAGCCGAGATCGCTCATCACGTCGGTCAGTGCGGCGATGTTCGCCTCGTTCTCGTCTGCCGCGTCGGCGAATTCGACCAGCAGCAGCGCCGCCGGATCGCCCTTCACGAAGGCCTCCAGCGTCGGCACGAACATGTCGATGCGCCGGGCCAGCCCGATCATCGTCGCATCGACCAGTTCGACCGAGGTCGGCTTCAGCGCGACGATGTGCTGGGCGGCCTCCATCGCCGCGCGGAAGGTCGGGAAATGGCAGGCGCCGAGCAGCTTGGTCGCCTTGGGCAGCGGCGACAGCGCGATCTCGATGGCGGTGGAGATGCCCAGCGTGCCTTCCGAGCCGACCAGGAGATGGGCCAGGTTGATCGCGTCGCCCGAGGGAACGAGCGCGTCGAGATTGTAGCCGCCGACGCGGCGCTGGACCTTCGGGAACCGTTCGGCGATCTCGCCGGCCTCGCGGCGGCCGAGCGCCAGCATCGCGGCGACCAGTTCGCGCGGCGGCTCGCCGGTGGCATTCTGGTCGAGCCGGGCGAAGCGGCCGGCGGTGCCGTCGGCCAGGATCGCGTCGATGGCGATGACGTTGTCGCGCATCGTGCCGTAGCGCAGCGAGCGCGAGCCGCAGGAATTGTTGCCGGCCATGCCGCCGATCGTGGCGCGCGACGCCGTGGAGACGTCGACCGGGAACCACAGGCCGTGGGGCTTCAGCAGCCGGTTGAGGTCGTCGAGCACGATGCCCGGCTCGACCAGCGCCCGGCGGCCCGCCACGTCGAGCTCCAGCAGCTTGTTGAGATGCTTCGACGTGTCGACGATGAGGCCGGAATTGACCGTCTGGCCGCATTGCGAGGTGCCGCCGCCGCGCATGGTCAGGGGCAGCCCTTCCTCACGGCAGGCATCGAGCGCCGCCGCGACGTCGTCGGTGGTCTTGGCGACGACCACGCCAGCCGGCATGATCTGGTAGATCGAGGCGTCGGTCGCGTAGCGTCCGCGGTTGAAGCGGTCGAAATGGACCTCGCCGGCGATCTCCCGCTCGAGCCTGCGGCTCAGGCCCGGCCGGATCATTTCCCCCATGGTTTCCGGCCCCTCCCGGCCACGACATGCAGATTGTCGCTTGACACGCATAATGAATTCATAATCCAATTGGACCCGAAAACAGGCACGTCGGCAAGAGCGTGCGGTGAGGAAACGGGTCGCAGGCCAACGTGTCGCGATCCACGGGAGACGCCATCGTGACCTACAAAGCCGGCCGGCATTTTCTGCAGATTCCCGGACCGACCAATGTGCCCGACCGGGTGCTGCGGGCCATGGACATGCCGACGATGGATCATCGCGGCCCCGAGTTCCAGGCGATGGCGAAGCGCGTCCTGACGGGCATCCGCACGATCTTCCAGACGAAAAATCCGGTGGTGATCTATCCCGGCTCGGGCACCGGCGCCTGGGAGGCGGCGCTGGTCAACACGCTGTCGCCGGGCGACCTCGTGCTGATGTACGAGACCGGCCACTTCGCCTCGCTGTGGAAGAAGCTGGCCGAACGGCTCGGCCTGCGCACCGAGTTCATCGCCGGCGACTGGCGCCATGGCGCCGACGCGGCGGCCATCGGCGAGCGCCTGAAGGCCGACGGCGGCCACGAGATCAAGGCGGTCTGCGTCGTCCACAACGAGACCTCGACCGGCTGCGTGTCGCCCGTGGGCGACGTGCGCAAGGCGATCGACGCTGCCGGCCATCCGGCGCTGCTTCTCGTCGACACCATCTCCTCGCTCGGCTCGGTCGACTACCGGCATGACGAATGGGGCGTGGACGTCACCGTCGGCGGCTCGCAGAAGGGTCTGATGCTGCCGCCGGGCCTGTCCTTCAACGCGCTGTCCGACAAGGCGATCGCCGCGCAGGCCTCGGCCAGGCTGCCGCGCTCCTACTGGGCGTGGGACGAGATGCTGGCCATGAACCCGAACGGGTTCTTCCCCTCGACCCCGGCCACCAACCTTCTCTACGGCCTCGATGCGGCGCTCGAGATGCTGCACGCCGAAGGCCTGGCCAATGTCTTTGCCCGGCACCAGCGCCATGCGGCGGCCACGCGCGCCGCGGTCGACGCCTGGGGGCTGGAGGTGCTCTGCGCCGATCCGGCCCAGCATTCGGGCGCGCTCACGGCGGTGCTGATGCCCGGCGGCAAGGGCGCCGATGCGCTGCGCCAGACCATCCTGGAGCGCTTCGACATGTCGCTCGGCGCCGGTCTGTCGAAGCTGGCCGACAAGATCTTCCGCATCGGCCATCTGGGCGATTTCAACGACCTGACCCTGATCGGCACGCTGGGAGGCGTCGAGATGGGTCTGAAGGTCGCCGGGGTCGAGCACCGCTCCGGCGGTGTCGATGCGGCGATGGCAGTCCTTGCCGCGGCAGCGCCGGCAGAAGCGCGGCAGGCGGCGGAATAGGCGGCAGCAGACGACGAACGGGCGGTTGAGGAGCCGTCTGCCTAACGAAACACTGGGAGGAAGATTAATGACGATACGCAGATTGATGCTTGGCGTCGCCGCGGCGGCGCTGCTCGCTCCGACCGCAGGTGCCGGGGCACAGGAATCCCTCGACCTGGGCCATGTCGGTGACCCCGGCTCGCTCTACGAGGCGACGGCGGAGAATTTCGCCGAATGCGTCGCCGCTTCCGGCAAGGCCACCGTGGATGTCTACGGGTCCTCGCAGCTCGGCAATGACGAGGAGATGCTGCAGAAGCTGAAGCTCGGGCAGATCGACTTCTCCCTGCCCTCGTCGGTGATGAGCTCGGTGTCGCCGACCTTCGGCGTCTTCGAGATGCCGTATCTGATCAAGAGCCGCGACCACATGAAGAAGGTCCGCGACGAGATGCGCGACACCTTCGTCGACGCCGCCGCCGGCCGCGGCTATCAGATCCTAGGATTCTGGGAGAACGGCTTCCGCAACGTGACCAACAACGTCAAGCCGATCAACGTCCCGGGCGACCTGGACGGCATCAAGCTGCGCGTCCCGAAGGGCGAGTGGCGGGTGAAGATGTTCCAGAGCTATGGCGCCAACCCGACGCCGATGGCCTTCTCGGAAGTGTTCACGGCGCTGCAGACCGGCGTCATCGACGGCCAGGAGAACCCGCTCGCCCAGATCTATTCGGGCCGGTTCCAGGAAGTGCAGAAGTTCCTGTCGATGACCGGGCACGTCTATTCGCCCGCCTACCTCGCCACTTCCTCGCGCAACTGGGACGGCTGGGACGAGGAGCTGCGGACGGCCATCCAGGATTGCGCCACCACGTCCAGCGACTTCGCCTATGAGCGCTCCCAGCAGATGGACGATGAGCTGATCAGCAAGATCGAGGAAGCCGGCGTCACCGTGAACGAGGCCGACAAGGACGCGTTCATCGCCGCATCCAAGGCGATCTACGAGGAATTCGGCTCGCAGGTCGAAGGTGGCCAGAAGCTGGTCGAAGACATCCAGGCGCTCGCCGCCGGGTCCTGAGCCGTCGCAGGCTTGCGACCATTCCAACGGGTGCCGGTCGATCCGTCGGCCGGCACCCGTCTCCCTGAAATCGACGGTGAAGCGGCGTCCGAGGGACGCGGGAGGCCATATTGCGCCAGCTGGCGAGAATCCTCGGCGAGTTTCTGACATGGGTGGTCATCGTGCTGATGGTCGGGCTGACGACCGTCGTGGTCGCGGCGGTGATCTATCGCAAGATGGGCGCCTCGCTCTCCTGGTACGACGAGATCGCCGGGGTCATGCTGGCCTGGATCACCTATTACGGGGCCGCCTTGGCGGCGCTGAAACGCAGCCATATCGGCTTCGACGACGTGCTGCTGTCGCTGCCGCCGTCGGCGCGCAAGGTCGCCATGCTCCTTGCCGAGGCGCTGGTGCTGCTGTTCTTCGTGATCCTCGCCTGGTCGGGCCTCCAGGTCCTGAGCATTCTCGAGGGTGAATCCCTGGTCAGCCTGACCTGGGTGCCCGTCGCCCTCACCCAGTCGATCATCCCCGTCGGCGCCATCCTCTTCATCGTCGCCGAACTGCTCAGCTTCCCCGACTACTGGCGCGACGTGATGGCCGGACGCTCCGTCGAGCATCCGCCACTGGCGCATGGTGAAACTCCCGAGAAGGGCCAGCATCCATGATGATGTTCGTCATCTTCATCGCGCTGGTCGCGATGGTCTGCATCAACGTGCCGATCGCCGTCGCGCTGGCGCTCGCGGCCGTCCTGGCGATCTTCATCAGCGACGGCGGCGCCGCGCTGGTGACGATCGCGCTCGACATGTACAACGGCGCCCGCTCCTTCTCGCTGATCGCCATCCCGATGTTCGTGCTGGCCGGCGCCATCATGAACGCCACCGGCATCACGAGGCGGCTGATCGCCTTCGTCTCGGCCGTCATCGGCTTCGTCCGTGGTGGCCTCGCCATGGTCAATGTCGGCGTCTCGCTGTTCTTCGCCGAGATCTCCGGCTCGGCCGTGGCCGACGTCGCGGCCATGGGCTCGATCATCATCCCGGAGATGAAGAAGCGCGGCTATCCGGCCCCGTTCGCGGCGGCGATCACCTCGTCCTCGGCCTCGCTCGCCATCATCATCCCGCCCTCGATCCCCATGATCCTCTATGCGGTCGCCGCCGGCACCAGCATCGAGCAGCTCTTCGTCGCCGGCATCGTGCCGGGCCTGATCGGTGCCGCCGGCCTGATGGGCGTTGCCTACTATTATGCGGTGAAGTACAATCTGCCGATGGAGGAGGCTTTCAACCTGCGCCGCCTGCGCACGACCTTCTTCGAGGCGCTGCCGACCTTCTCCCTGCCGGTCATCATCCTGGGCGGCATCTTCGGCGGCTTCGTGACCGCCACCGAGGGCGCCGGCCTTGCCGTCGTCGCGGCCATCCTGGTCGGCATCTGGTACCGCGAGGTCGACTGGCGCCAGCTCAAGCAGGCGATGCTCGAGGGCGGCGTCCAGACCGCCGTGGTCATGCTCCTGGTTGCCGCCTCGATCCTGATGGGCAGCTATCTCACCCAGGCGCGCGTGCCCCAGCAGCTCGCCGCCGGCATCCTCGACATCACCTCGAACCAGTACCTGATCCTGTTGATCCTGAACGTCTTCTTCCTGATCATCGGCTTCTTCCTGCACTCCGCCGCCGCGATCATCCTGGTCGTTCCGGTGATCGTCCCGCTGATCCAGCAGGCCGGCATCGACCCGGTGCATTTCGGCCTCGTGGTGACGCTGAACCTGGCCATCGGCCAGCAGACGCCACCGGTCGCCTCGGTGCTGATCACCGCCTGTTCGATCGCCAAGGCCAACATATGGGAGGTGTCGAAGGCGAACCTGCCCTTTGTCGGCGTGCTGCTGTTCGTCCTCTTGATGTGCACCTATGTGCCGGCCATCCCGATGTTCCTCGTCGAATATTTCTACAGGTAGGCCCATGAGCACCGACGAACTCCTCTACGAGGTCCGCGACGGGATCGGCTGGATCACCCTGAACCGGCCCCAGGCCCGTAATGCGCTGACCTTCGCCATGTACGACCGTCTGGCTGAGATCTGCCGCGAGACGGAGCTGGGCGGTCCGGTCAAGTGCCTGGTCGTCACGGGCGCCGGCGACAAGGCGTTTGCAGCCGGCACCGACATGACCCAGTTCCGCGCCTTCGACAAGGAACAGGACGCGCTCGACTACGAGCACCGCATGGACATGGTGCTCGGCGCGGTCGAGGCGTGCCCGGTACCCACCATCGCTGCGATCGCGCGCGCCTGTACTGGCGGCGGCGCGGGCATCGCCGCGGCCTGCGACATCCGCATCGCCACTGCCGACCTGAAGTTCGGCTTTCCGATCGCCCGCACGCTGGGCAACTGCCTGTCCATCGCCAATCTCTCGCGCCTGTCGGAGCTGATGGGCGCCGGCCGGGTCAAGGAGATCATCTTCACCGCCCGCCTCGTGGGGGCCGAGGAGGCGCTGGGCGCCGGGCTGATCGCCGAGATCGTGCCCGACCACGCCGCGCTGATGGCCCGCACCCGGGAACTCGCCGCGCTCCTCGCCGACCACGCGCCGCTGACGCTGGCCACCACCAAGGAGGCCCTGCGCCGCCTGCGCGTCGAGGGCGCCGGGGCCGATGACGACGACCTCGTCGTGAAGGCCTATATGAGCGAAGACTTCAAGGAAGGCATGGAAGCCTTCCTCGGCAAGCGCAAACCCGAATGGAAAGGCTGCTGATGGCTCAGGCGAAAGGCCCGCTCGACGGCATGAAGGTCGTCGAACTCGCGCATATCATGGCCGGCCCGGTCTGCGGCATGATGCTCGCCGACATGGGCGCCGACGTCGTCAAGGTGGAAAAGCCCGACGGCGACGACACGCGCCGCTTCCTGCCGCCGGACATCAACGGCGAATCCGCCGCCTACATGATGATGAACCGCAACAAGCGCGGCGTCGTGCTCGACCTGAAGTCCGACGACGGCAAGGCGGTGCTGCGCCGGATGCTGGAGACGGCGGACGTGGTCATCGAGAACTACCGCATGGGCACGATGGAGAAGCTCGGCCTCGGCTACGAGGATCTGAAGCGGGCCAATCCCGGCCTGATCTATTGCGAGATTTCCGGCTTCGGCCGCACCGGTCCCTATGCCAATCGCGGCGGCTTCGACCTCATCGCCCAGGGCATGAGCGGCTTGATGTCGATCACCGGCGAGGGTCCGGGCCGCCCGCCGGTCAAGTCCGGCGCCCCGGTCTCCGACATCACCGCCGGCATTCTGGGTGCACTCGGCTGCGCCGCCGCCTATGCCCGCAAGCTGCAGACCGGCGAGGGCCAGAAGGTCGACACCTCTTTGTTCGAGGCCGGGATCACCCATACCTACTGGCAGTCGGCCATCGCGTTCGCCACCGGCACCTCGCCCGGGCCGCTCGGTTCGGCCCATCCCCTGAACGCGCCCTATCAGGCGTTCCGCACGGCCGATGGCTGGATCAATCTGGGCGCTGCCAACCAGAAGAACTGGGAGCGGATGCTGGCGGTGATCGGCGCCGAGGAACTGGCGTCGGATTCCCGCTTTGCCAGCAATCACGGCCGCATGCAGAACCTGCCGGCGCTGGAGGAGATCCTCAACGGGCATTTCTCGCAGCGCAGCTCGGCCGAATGGCTGGCGCGGCTGGAAGAGGCCGGCGTTCCGGCCGGCCCGGTCCTCGACATCTCCGAGATGCACGAGGATCCCCAGACCCTGTCGCGCGAGATGGTGGTGGAAACCGATCACCCCATCGCCGGCCGGGTGAAGGCGATCGGCCTGCCGATCAAGTTCTCCGGAACGCCGGGCGGCGTCACGCGCCCTGCCCCGCTGCTCGGCGAGCATACGCGCGAGGTGTTGCGCGAGGCCGGCTACGAGGCGGCCGAGATCGACCGCATGCTCGCCTCGGGCGCGATCCGCGGCCCCAAGGGCGCCTGATCCGGGCGCGACCATCGCGGACGGACAGGTAACAGGACGGCGCGTCGCGTCACCGGATCGCGGCGTGTGACTTGACCCGGTGGATGTCGAAGCTACCTCGCAACGGGTCCACACGGCGTGCGGCTCATCGCGAGCGGCCAGCCGGATCTTCCGGCCACCCTTGTTCTGGCGCCGTCATGCGACCCGGTTCTTTCGCCAAGCCCTTCTATCTCGCCTCCGGCTATGCCTGCGTCGCGCTCGGCGGGGTGGGCGTGTTCCTGCCGCTGCTGCCGACGACGCCCTTCCTGCTCCTGGCGGTCTGGTGCTTTGCCCGTTCCAATCCCGATCTGGCGCGCCGCATCGAGGCCCATCCGCGCTTCGGCCCCACGCTCGTCGCCTGGCGCGAACATCGCATCATCCCGAAGCGCGCCAAGTTCGCCGCCATCGCCGCGATGCTGGCCTCCTTCGTGCTGGCATGGGTGACGATCGGCCACCCCGTTGTCCTGATAGGACTGGGGCTGATTCTGGCGAGCGTCAGCCTCTACATCCTGACGCGGCCGTCGGGCCGATAGGCCGCGTCGCAAGAGCGATGCAAGCGGATCACCCCGCGCAGACCGCGGCCGTCAGGCCGAGGCGACGGCGCGGTCCCGCGTCCCGGCAACCTGCGCCTTGGCCAACCCGCGCAGGTCGAACCCCGCGTCGCGCAGTTCCTCGGCGGTGACCGCCTCCTCGCGGCCGAGCAGCTTGCGGGCGGCCATGTGATCGCCGGGGGCGTTGACCGTCTCCACCGACGCCAGATGGTCGCCGCGAAAGCCGAGGATGACCGTGACGAGCGGCTCCTGGCGGATCGTCTCGAAGCGGTCGACGCCGCTGGTCAGCCCGGCGATCTGCAGCTTCAACGCGCCCTGGTCGCTCCAGAACCACGGCACCGCGTGATAGGCGGCCGCCCCGCCATGGACGAGGCGGCTGGCCAGGTGCCGGGCCTGATCGGTCGCCGCCTGGACGGATTCCAGCCGCAGATGCGTGCCGAGCGGCCCCGGCACCGACGCGCAGTCGCCGATGGCCGAGATCGCCGGGTCGTTGGTAGCGAGCGTGCCGTCGACGACGATGCCGTTGGCGACCGCCAGCCCGGCATCGGCGGCCAGTTCGACATTCGGCGCGACGCCCGTGGCGACGAGGACGAGATCGCCCTCGATGCCGGTGCCGTCCGCAAGGGTCACGCCGACCACCCGCTCGGCCTCGTCGTCGTCGATGCGCGCGACCTTCGCGCCCAGCATGACGGCGATGCCCTCGCCGCGGTGGTGATCCAGGACGAAGCCCGAGATCGCCGGCGACACGGCCCGGGCCATCAGCCGGTCCGCCGCTTCCAGCACCGTGACCTGCGCCCCCGCCAGGCGCGCCATGGCGGCAAACTCCAGGCCGATGAAACCGCCGCCCACGACGATGGCATGGCGGGTCTCGGCGAGCCGCCGGCGGATCGTCTCGGCATGGGCCAGCGTGCGCAGTTCCACCACGTCGCGATGGGTGCCGCCGGCAATGGGCGGGCGGACATTGCGGGCGCCGGTGGCCAGGACCAGACGGTCGTAGCCGTGGGTTGCGCCGTCGTTCGTCGCCACGGTCCGGGCCGAGCGGTCGAGGGCGACGACACGCACCCCGTCGAGAAGCCGGATGGCATTGCGCTCGAAGAAGCTCCGGGGTTTCAGCACCAGGCGCTCGGCGTCGCCTTCCTTCATGTAGCCCTTGGACAGCGGCGGGCGCTGATAGGGCAGTCCGGGCTCGTCGCCGATCAGGGTGATCGGGCCCTCATGGCCCTCCTGCCGCAGGCTGGCCGCCAGCTGGATCGCGGCCTGGCCGCTGCCGACGATGACGATGCGTTCGCCGCTCATGTCCGCGCGTTCCTGTCATGGTTCGTCCGACGGGCCGGCCCTCGCAGTCCCGCGAGCCGTCCCGGCCGCCGGTCTACGACGGAAGACGCCCGGCGGTCGAGGCGGCATCAGAGACGACAGGAAGCGGCGCGACCGACGCCTCAGGCGGCGGAGAGGCTGACCAGGGCGAACAGCCCCTCGGCATCGGTCCAGACATGGTCGAGCGACCAGCCCGCCTCCCCGGCCATGTCGGTGAGCGAGTCCACATCGTATTTGCGCGAACTCTCGGTATGGATCGTCTCGCCGGCGGCGAATGCGAAGGACCGCCCGGCGACCGAGATCGTTCCAGCTGCCTGCGCGACGAGATGCATCTCCACGGCGGACGCCTCGGCGTTCCAGCGGGCTTCGTGGGCAAAGTCGTCGAGCGCGACCTCGGCGCCCAGCTCCCGCTCCATACGCACGAGTATGTTGCGGTTGAAGGCCGCCGTCACCCCGGCGGAATCGTCATAGGCGGTCAGCAGCGTGTCGATGTCCTTCTTCAGGTCGACGCCCAGCACGGCGACGCCGTCCCCCCCGACATGGCGGCGCATGCGCGCCAGGAAGGTCAGCGCCTCCTTGCGCCCGAGATTGCCGAGGGTCGAGCCGGGAAAGAACCCGCCCCGGCGTCCGTCCCGGGGCAGGTCCGCCGGCAGGTCGAACTCGTCCGTGAAATCGGCGACCACCGGCGCGACGGGCAGACCCGGAAAGCGCGCGCGGATGCGCTCGGCCGAGGCCTTCAGGAAGTCGCCGGAGATGTCGATCGGCACGTAGAGGCGCGGGTCGTCCAGCGCCGCCAGCACGATCTCGGTCTTGATGCCGGCGCCCGCCCCGTATTCCACCAGCACCGCCTGCGGACCGAAGATCGCGGCGATGTCGGCGGAGCGGTCGTTGAGGATGCCGGTCTCGGTCCGCGTCGGATAATATTCCGGCAGGGCCGTGATCTCCTCGAAGAGCTGCGAGCCGCGGTCGTCGTAGAGCCAGCGGCTCGGCAGCGTCTTCTGCGGGCGCGACAGGCCGTCGAGGACGTCGGCGCGAAAGGCCTCGCGCTGCTGCGCGAGCGTGTCGATGCGATCCAGCATTTTTTACGCGTCCTCGGCCAGGCGCAGTCCGGAGAACTGCCAGCGGGCATCCGGCGGGAAAAAATTGCGATAGGTCGCGCGGATATGCTGATCCGGCGTGGCGCAGGAGCCGCCGCGCAGCACGAACTGGCCGCACATGAACTTGCCGTTGTACTCGCCGACCGCGCCCTCCACGGGCCTGAAGCGCGGATAGGGCGAGAACGGGCTGCGCGTCCACTCCCAGACGTCGCCGAACATCTGCCGCAGGCCCTCGCCCGGCGTTGCGGGCTTCGGCCGCAACCGCCCGGATCCGGCGAAATTGCCCTCGATGGGCAGGCCGGCCGCCGCGTTCTCCCATTCGAATTCGGTCGGCAGGCGCTTGCCCGCCCAGGTCGCGAAGGCGTCGGCCTCGAAATAACTCAGATGCGTCACCGGCGCCTTGCGATCCAGCGGCTGCGCCCCGCGCAGGGTCATGGTCCACATCTCGCCGTCGCGGTCGTGCCAGTAGGAGGGCTTCGTCCAGCCATTGGCAAGCAGCGTGGCCCAGCCGGCCGACAGCCAGAGCAGCGGGTCGCGGTAGCCGCCATCCTCGACGAAGGCCACGTAATCGCCATTGGTCACCAGCCGGTCGGCCAGGCGATAGGGCTCCAGCAGCGCCCGGTGGCGCGGGCCCTCGCAGTCGAAGGCGAAGCCGTCGCCATCGTGGCCGATCTCGACGATGCCGCCCTTGAAGCCGATGAACCGCGCCGCGCCGATGTCGGCCTCCACGCCGAGCGGCTGCGGATCGCGATAGGCCGGCTTCAGCGGGCTCTGGTCGAACAGATGCAGGATGTCGGTGAGGAGCAGTTCCTGGTGCTGCTGCTCGTGATGGCAGCCGAGTTCGATCAGTTCGGCGACCTGCGGGGCCGGCCCCTGGTCGAGCAGCGTCGCGATCGCGGCGTCCACATGGTCGCGATAGGCGAAGATCTCGTCCAGCGTCGGCCGGGTGATCATGCCACGCCGTGGCCGGGGCTGACGCTCGCCGATGGTCTCGTAATAGGAGTTGAACAGGAAGTTGTAGCTGTCGTCGAAAACCCGGTAGCCGGACAGGTTCGGCTTCAGGACCATGGTCTCGAAGAACCATGTCGTGTGGGCCAGGTGCCATTTCGCCGGGCTGGCGTCGGGCATCGACTGGACGGTGGCGTCCGCGTCCGAAAGCGGTGCGCCGAGGGCGCGGCTGTCGTCGCGCACGGCGCGGTAGCGGCCGGCGAGCGCGGATGCGTCGCGCAGCGGGTTGGCGGAAACATGGGCCATGTCGAACCTCATCAGACAGGTCCGTTCCCTCGGGGTCGCCCGTGATGCCGGGGTCCGGAGAACGACGTCCGCAGTGACCTAGCTTTCGTCCATGACCTGACAACGACGATCACATCTATTCTACCGGAGCCTGCCGAAGACCGTCCCGTCTGCTTTCGTGAAGAGTTTCGGGCGCCGTGAGGCGTACGAAAGTCGCGGAAGAACGAACCCGCGAGAAGCCGGTCGGTGGTTTATGGGGTTTTCGTCTGACGATGGTGCAGCGGCAAGAGGC
>NZ_JAZHLI010000066.1:0-21360 GCF_036549475.1 Aurantimonas sp. A2-1-M11
GTCTCGGTTGCCGTGATCATCGCCGTCGGCGTCAACGCCGATGGCCGGCGTGAGGTTCTCGGCATGGAGATCGGCACGTCCGAGGCCGAGCCGATCTGGACCGAGTTCCTGCGCAAGCTCACCCGACGCGGCCTTCGCGGCGTGAAGCTCGTCGTTTCCGATGCGCACGAGGGCATCAAGGCGGCCATTACCAAGGTGCTGACGGCTACTTGGCAGCGCTGCCGCGTGCACTTCATGCGCAACGTCCTGGCCCACGCTGGCAAGAGCGGTCGGCGGGTTGTCTCCGCCTTCATCGCCACTGCTTTCGCTCAGGAAACGCCCGAAGCCGCCAGCCAGCAATGGCGCTCCGTCGCCGACCAGATCCGGCCGAAAGTGCCGAAGCTCGCTGCCATCCTCGACGAGGCCGAGCCCGACGTGCTCGCCTACATGACCTTCCCCAGGGAGCATCGCGCCAAGTTGCACAGCACCAATCCGATCGAGCGGCTGAACGGCGAGATCAAGCGGCGCACCCACGTCGTCGGCATCTTTCCCAACGATGAGGCCATCCAGCGCCTCGTCGGCGCGCTGCTGCTCGAGCAAAATGATGAGTGGGCCGTGCAGAGGGCACGATACATGACGCTGGAATCCGTCGCTCCCTTGAGCGATGATCCGTTCGTTAGCCTGCCAGCCGTGGCACGCTGATCAATCCGGCTTGGCCGGAACCGCACGGCCATCGCCGTCAGCTACACCACATGGTGGGACACTATCCCAGTGGGTCGGCCCGAATCCGCGGCTCTCGTCCCAAGAAAACAGGTTATCGCGAGCGACCCACATTCCGCGATGAGTGCCCCTGATAAAATTCCTGAACGCCGGATCCCATCGCATTCGAACGGCACTTCATCATCGGCCAGCACTTCGATGTATGTGCCGTCCCGCGGTGCGGTCGCGATGCCTCGAAAATCGTTCATTTGTCGGCCTTTCTTCGCCCCGGTCGGCTTCCTGCCGACCGGTTGTTGGATGCGGGTTGGTGTCAGGCGGCCTCTTCTCGCTGCCGGCGGACTGAAGGTCGGATCCGGACGGCGCAGCAGATCGTCGCGTGATCGCGATTGAAGCGTCTGCTTTCGATGGGGACGTCTGGCCGCGAAGAGTCGCCGGGATTTCCGGCTTCCGTGCGTCCTCTTTAGGTGGTTCGTCGGAATTCATTCGATCGTCGCTAAAGATCTCTTCGTCGTCTCTTCCTGCCTATGACCTGCTCTCGAGAATCGGCAGGTCTCATAAGATTACATAGATTTTAGTTAGATCAATCCCCTATTTTCGAATCGTGAGAACCTTTTTCCAGGCTGTCAATCCTGGGTGATTTCGGCGGTATGTGCTAACATCAGCCATTGGCGATTTTTATGTGTTGTCGCTTTCATGACCCTCGGCGATGCTTCCCAGCATCACATGTTCCGGGATCTTTCGAATTTCGGACGAATATTGTGGAGGCTCGGATGGGAAAGTTCGGGAAATTTCTTAGATCGCTGTTCAGGGCGCTGTCGACGACGGGGCGGATTCCCGTTGTTGTGGCCGGCGAGACCATCGGGTGGGTCTGGAGATTGATCGCCGGAGGGTCGACACCCGCGGGCGATCCGGAACAGGTCGTCGAGGTGCCGGACGCGAAAGCGACCCTCGCCAGGACGGCGGCCGAGGAAGCTGCGGCTGAAGGTAGTAGAGAGAAGCGAGAGGCGGCGATCGCGGCGACGCAGCTACCGAAGCTCGTCAAGAACGCCTGCGATGTGCTCGACGCCGGCGGCCAGGTCAATAGTTACGCCTTTAACAGCTGCGAAGCCGGAAACTGGCTTTTTTGCTGGGTCCGCAGCCTTACTGAATCACAGCGGCGGACGATCCGGCACATGCCCGATGCCACTTTGGTCGATCACCTGTCAGGGCATGTAGAGCAGTTGTGCTTGCCATCTTATCGGCACCTCGATCTCGACGAGGCGAACGAGAGAATCGCTGAAATCGCAGAAGCGGAGCGGACCCGCGGTTGGTCCGCTCTCGAAAGGTTTGCTGATTTCATCGATCAGGCCGTCTATCGCGGCGACGTCCACCTCGTTGACCATCTAGCCCTATGGATTAGAGCGCAGAGACTTGCTGGTGTCGATGAGGAAGACCTCGATTTCGGCCCTTATGGGCCCGACTGACGATGCCGCCTGTGGATCGCTTCCAGTGCCGCATTATTCGCCTTCGCGAGGCGCCGGCGCAATTCCGCGTTCTCTGCCCTCAAATCGTTGGCGCGCTTCGTCTCGCTACGGAGTGCGCTGATGAGATCGTCGATCGACTTCCGCGATGTCTGCCGGACGATGCGGACCTGCGGCTGGGACTGCTCCCGGCGCCGCCCGCTGGCATTCGCGGCGCCGACCAGGGCGCCGAAAATCCCCATTTCCATGCCGCGCACAAAACCATGCATCTGAAGGCCTCCTTCGCCAAAATCCCGGAAATTGGACAACAGAATCATGAAGAATTCGATAACAGCGAGGACGCCCCGCCTCGACAAGCGGATCCAGTCAGCGCGCCGAACGGCCCGGTGGCGTGAGGCGCATCCCGAACACATCGATACGCGGTTGATTGATCGCGTCATTCTTGAAGCAGCGTTCCACGTCCTCACGGACGGCAAGACCGTCCCGAAATCGGTTGCCGCAAAGATCTTGCCGGCGATCATCGACGCGGCCGAGTGCGGTCTGGCAGAAAAGGGCTACAGGGGGTCAGACGTGAAGCCTGCGGTCGGCACCCGCATCCGCCGACATGCTGCGGATCATGTCGTCGGCCGGGCAGTCAGAAATCGCGAACTGCTATCGACACCCATTCCCGTCTCGGAGTGACGCACTGATACAGGCGGCCTGCTACGTTACTCCGACGCTCTCCGACACGCTTGACACCTGTGCATATAATGTCTGAACACCTTTCAGGCACTCTGGAGAGCCTGGGCGGTGAGGCCCATTTGCCCCCGGAGTGCCTGTTGAACCAGCCCAAGGCCTACGATGACCCCTCATCGAAGGTCTTTTCCTTGCGGAACAAGGAGACTGGCGATGACCGAGGCCGCCCAGGGAGACCGGGCGGCTCCGTCGATTCTGACGGGTTACGGACCGTCGTGCTTCATCGTGTCGGGATCCGTCGCGGCCTTATCGAAATCCGGTACTTGGCCCTCACCCGGCTTCTTGTCCCGCTTCTTTTGCTGCCCGCGATCGTTGTCGGGAGTCGAAAGTCCGCCGCCTTTGGATTTGTCACCCACATTTGACATCGGTTCCTCCGTTATTCGGCAGGTCGGCAGAAAGGCCAGATCAGTCCGACCATCCTGACATCATTTCTACATCGAACCGGCGTCCTGGGCCATCGATATCGTCACCTTCGATCGGTCGACCATTCCCACTCCACCGTTCCAAGAAGCCATTGCGATCATTGGGCTTCCTCCATCGATGGAATAGCGTCCCTCCAAATTGTGGAAAATGGACGCCGATGTACCGATAATGGCGTCCATGGAGGGTCGATGGAGCCAATCCATATCGCGGTCATCATATTGAGATTGCTTGGCTTCTTCCATTGGGGATTGGACGCAATTGTCCATTCAGGGCAGCGGATGGATGGAGGAAATGGCGGCGGATGGTGGTCGGGCGGCCGTGGGGAGGATCGGGGGCGGCCGGGGGTGATCGGTCATGCTCCGGGCAGCCGGTTCGTTGACCCGAAGGAGACTGCCGCGATACGCGTAACTATCCCGATCGTCGGGAGGGGGCTGTCTTAATGAAATATGGTTGGCTGATTCTGGCCGGGTTGCTGTCGGGATGTGCGAGTTCTGGGGGGTCCACACCACATTTTATCAACGGCAATTATTATATGGGCGGTGACTCCGATTGTGTCAGATTCAAAATGTTGCCGTCGAAAAGGATTCTATGCGGTGACGCTGAAGAACGACCAACCGGCTATAGAGATCCGATGACGGATCAGCAGCTGTACATGTACCAGCAATCCCAGATGATGGCCCAGGCTCGGAGACAGGCTCGGTCCAACCAGCTCAGCCAGCCGATGCCGGTCATCCAGTATCCGACGATGGCAACGCCGCAGGTGACGCCCCTGTCGCGTCCGGGCGGGAACCAGATCCGGTGCATCTCTGCGAGCATCTACACGAATTGTCGATACTGACGGGGCGGAGACGACCCTGGCGGGCGCTGGACGACCGGCCGCCAAGGAGGGCGTGGAACGGCTTCCAGGCGGCCGGGACGTACGACATGTGAGGCATCGGTCACAGATCGGCAGGAAAATGCGCCGATAACGGGCCGATTGTCGATTTCGGGTTGACGGGGCTTGACAGACCTGCCATCTCTTTGCGGAGAGAGAGTCGTAGGCGCCTAACCTGAACGCACAGTGAGAACTGTGCAGTTAGCCAGTGTAGAACAAGACTCGACGAATCACTGCTGACAGAGTGCTCTCGCACTCCGTCGTTTCCTGGCACTGACACGTCGCGGCGAAGCGACCCGTCGTACGGTCGCCCCTCTCCCCTCCACAATCCGAAATTTCGTAGCCGCGACCGAAATATATTTTCGCCGTCGAGGATCGCCGAGAAACGGCCTGGTCGCCGCCCGGACGATGCAGACCCCTCCCCGGCACCGATCATCCAACGAGAGGCCCATTAGAACGCCTCTCATGGATCGATAGAGTGTGCTGCCCGGTCGCTAATCGGCTGTAAACCGAGCCGATCCATTCCCGATAAGCCCCTGTTGCGGCTCGCCGATTCGGACCTCATCTTCCGTAGGAAGGCAACCACGGAGGCACCGATGGCAATCTCTCGTTCGACGTTCTACGGCAATACCGATCCGCTCCAGTCGCTCGGCCCGGAGGCCGATGCCGCACCCGTTCCCGACCACGTCCTGTCCGCCCTGGCCGCCGAGTTCGGCACCGTCGAGTGGACCGACGATGAGGTCCGCGATCTCCGGGTCGGCGACGTTGTCTGGATGCGGTCGATCATCGAGACGCCCATGGAGGACAACCTCGGCAACCGGATCAAGCACACCGTGCCGGGCCCGGGCGGCCGTCCCCTCAGGAAGCGCCACGAAGACGTCTGCGTCGGGACCGTCGACCGGGTCTTCCGGCGCAAGAACTCCGATCTGACGATGATCCGGGTCAACATGATCTGGTCTTCGTCGCGGGCACAGTCGGCCGGCCGGCGCTGGTCCACCACGATCAGCCAGGAAGAGGTCAACCGCTGGAACGCCGCCGACGCGGTGGCCACGAAGCGCCAGACCCGTCGCCTTGCCGCCGCCGGTCCTGATGCCGAATCCCGCAAGTCCACGGACGCCGTCTCTCACAGCCGGGAGCTGCGTCGCCAGCGTTTCGTCGCGGCCCTCGACGTCGATCCAGTCGGCATCGGTCGTGCGATCGAGAAGGCGGAACTGAAGATGTCCGCGGACGGCCTGCCAACGTATAAGTTCGCCAAGCCCGTGGAGCCCGGCCAGCTGGACCGCTGGTATCGAGGCGAAGAGGAGCCGGCCGATTGGGTCTATGACGTCCTGGAAGACATTGGCGTCGCCGCATTCATCCCGCGTCCCGATGTGTCCGGTTCGAACACACCGGCGGTGGCACAGTAACTATCGCTGTCAGGAAAAACGGCAGTCCGTTGCTTCCGTTTTGACGTTGCGGATTGCCGTGCTACATTCCTGACATCACGTGCCTACACGGGTTCGCGGTATCGAAATCTAATTCAGGCCGGCCGGGCTAGTCCCGCGCCGGCTTTCTTTTTGCGTGGTGACCCGGACGGCGGTGCGATCCGCCCCTCGCCTATTGTAGCCGTCGATCCTTCACTGGAGGGATCGCATGGCGCGCCGGGTAATTGTCGACATTGATGGCCTCGAAGCGATGGCCGAGGCGTTCGGGAACCTCGGGAAATACGCGCTGCCTGATGCCGCCCAGGCCGCCCTCAACGAGATCGCCAAGGACTCGATCGGTGAGATGGCTTCCCGGTTCGAACGGGCGATCGAAGGCGGACCAGTCGCGTTCACAAAGCCCAAGCCTGGCCGGCGCAATTCGTCGGTGCTCGCGAAGACGCCGCGGGGCGCCACGAAGGGCGAGGCCGAGGCATCGATCTACGTCCAGAAAGCCCAGTCGACGTACCTCAAGTATCAGCTCGGCGAGGACAATGATGGCGTCCGCCAGGCCGGCGATGTCGGTGCCGCGAGCGAATACAACTTCATCCCCGACCCACAGGCTCTGCGGAAACATCAGGGGATTTCGCTGACGGCCGAAAGTCGATATCGAGCGGGCCAGGGAAGCGGCGCGGGAGAAGGCTGTGGCGGCCATGGCGCCCCAGCTCGAAGAAGAGGCGGCCGCGGCACTCCAGGCGGAGATGGCGGTCGGGGACTAGGACGTTTCCTCGGCGGCGCAGGCTTCCAGGAACCTTTCAAATGCGGGTTGGAAGCCGTCCAGGGAATAGTCCTCATCCTTGAAGGACTCTCCGGGGATATCAATGGTCAGGCTATGAGCTGTCTTCGTGGCCTCCCGCAATGAGTTGACGTTAACGTCGAAGAACATGACGTCGTACGATCCGCCAGAAGGCGAACTCGTGGTGATCCCCACCCGTCCATATCGGACCTCGATGCCCCCGGCGGTTAGGAAGCGCTGTCCACTCATCCGAAACGTATCTTCGGGTTCGTTCCCGAGGTCGGCGTATCGTGGGCGATCGGACTGCCAAAAGCCGCGTGAGATGGCGACAGTGTCGGGTCCGCTGCAAATAATCGACGGATTGCCACTTCCCTCTCCGTTCGAAAGAGCGAGCCTCGGGCCGAAACTGTCGCTCAACCGCCAGATGGCCTTCGCCTGTTCAGGTTTGGGTTCTGCAGGATCGTCACCACACGACGAGAGAAGGATGGACGATGCAAGGATGACGGCAATTCGGTGCATTCGAGACGCTCACTGATTGGAGACGGCGCCGTATAGGTCGCCAGTTTGGTGTATTGGCGTCCCGCAACGGACGTCCGGATCGCATCTCGCCGCTCTGATGCGCGAAAATCCCGGAATGTAAGGCGGCCGAGATGGCGGTCGGGGACTAGCCTACTTCGACCACTTGCCTGCCTCACAAGCCTTCCGAAGGTCCCTCAGGCCGGCGACGAGGTTTCCTCTCTCCGCTTCGATCGTGATGCCCTCGCCGGGAACGCGGACCTCGACCCGATAGGAAGTGGTCGCTGCTTTCTCCATGGCCTTCGCGTCGATCCCGGAGATCGAGACATAGTATTTTTCCGCGCCACTGGTGAGGACGCGGGCATCCTCGAACGGCACAAATGAGGATCCGACACGAAGCGGCGGCTTATCGAACCGGGAGAAGAACTCGGCCGGCATCGCCTCGAGGTCAGCCATCTGCGGACGGGAGCGAGATTCGAAGGCGGCATAGACCAGGTACTTCTCGGCATCGTAGGCGCAGTCGATCGAGAGGTCGTAATCGTACTCGTCGCCAGGAATGCCGAACCGGATCTCATCGTCCCGCAGAATCCACCTGGGGTCTGGCTTTGCCGCGATATCGGCCTCGGCTGTGGTCGCCGAATCGTCATCGCCAGAGCCGCAGTACGACAGCAAAAGAACGATGGCGACGAAGACGGCGATGATGGGCATGCGAGTAACTCCGACGCGTACGCCGGGCACTTAAGACGACGCCGATTTGCCTGCAACGATTCGTTCGCGGCGGCGGCGGACCCGCGAAGCATCAGCTCGGGAACAGCTGAACCCGTCCGTTGTGGTGATGGATGAGCGTGTACGGCGTCATCTGCAGGCCGTTCCCGTCGTCGCAGTAGATCGTGTACCGCTTCTGGTTCGCGTCGCTGTTCCAGTAATCTGGCAAAACCCTGATTGCGCGTCCGCACCAGTATCCAGCTCCCCGGATCGCCCTCGCGTGTCGTTCCATCGCCGCCCGTTTCTCTGCGCGCTCCTGTCTCTCGGCGACGGTTGGCTCTTGCACGGGCGCCGGCGTCGACACGGGTGCTGTCGGATCGATCCAGCCGTGCTCCGCCTCACCCGACGTCGGCAAGGCGCCGCGCAGGACCAGTGGACCTGTCTCTTCGTACGTCGGAGGGGCCGGATTGAAGAGCTTGTACGCGAGATACATCGGCGGTCCCACGAATACTCCGATGACGATCAGCCGAGCGATCCAGTCGCCGATCTGAACGACCAGCGACTTCGGTGGCTCCGCCGGCACCTCATCGGGCTTCTTCCGGATGATGCCGCCGAGGGGATGCGTCTCCTTCGAGATCGTGGTCATCATCGGCCTCCCCGTCGGTCTGCGAAATCGTCGCTGTGGTCGATTGTAGATCGCAACCGTTAACGCCTCCGGCGGGGTCATCGGTCGCATTTGAACAATCGAACGGAGACCGCCGACGACGGCGGTGCATTCCGCCGTTCTGATGCGCCACAATCCCCGAAATACAGGCGTTTCGGTTCTCACATTGTCGCAGCTGTCGCTCAGGAAGTCGCATGATCGCTCCCGCCCCTCGGCGGGCGAGACGCGTCTCCGTGCGACCAGCAGCCGGCCCAAGACCTACGATGTCGCGACGAGGACCTTCGAGTTCGTGATCGCCTCCGAGACCCCCTGTCGCGCCCGTCGGCGTGGTCAGTGGATCGACGAGGTCCTGCCGATGTCCGCTCTGAAGAGCATTCGCCAGGTCAAGGGGATCAAGATCCTCGACAACCATTCGAACTGGTCGCTCCGGAACGTCCTCGGCGTCGTCGAGGACGCCTGGATCGAGGGCAAGAATCTCGTCGGTCGCGGCCGTCTCTCCGACCGTCCCGACATCGCCGGCATCGTCCGCGACGTCGAGACCGGCATCCTGGATGCCTGGTCCGTCGGCTGCTTCCTGACCAAGGAAGGCACGCTCGTCGAGCGCGCCGGCAAGGTCCCTCTCTACACCGTCGGCGAATGGCAGCCCTTCGAGGTCTCCGCCGTCGTCATCGGCGCCGACCCGACCGCCCGTACCCGCGGTGCCCGTTCGACGGCCCTTCAACTCAACAACAAGACCCGGAGTCAGGACATGGATCCCGAAACTTTCCGCACGCGTATGGCCGAGCTGTTCGCTGGCCTCACCGACGAGATCGTCGGACTTCTCGGTGGCGAGGGCGACGATGCCAGCCAGCATGACCCGGCGCCGGCCGACGCCCCGCAGGTGTCCGCTGCAAAGCGCACCGCCAAGCTCCGCCAGATCGGCGACATCTGCCGCAAGCGCGGCTTCGAGGCCGAGTTCAAGGCCCTCGAGACTGCCGACGCCTCGCTGGACAAGTTCCAGGACCTGCTCATCGCCAGCCTGCGGACCTCCGACACCGAGATCTCCTCGACCGCGAAGCCGGCGACGGCCACCCGCGGCAAGCTGATCAGCTTCTCGGAGTCCTCCACGGGCAAGGCCGGCAAGTAATCGATCGGCCTTCGGGCCGGTCCACCCGTCCGTTCTCGGCTGGCAGCCGAGGAGAGAAATCATGGTCGCGACCCGCACCGTCCGCATCGGCGTCAACGAGAACGTCATGCGCGAGAACGTCCACCCCGGCGAGTTCCTCGTCACCGAGTATGCCGCGAACCACTGCCGCGAGAATGTCGTCGTCAACGGCGGCGTCTCCGGCGTCGCGCACAACAGCGTCCTGATCGACGGCGACAAGGCCTTTGCCGGCATCGTCTTCGAGGGCGTGGCCGCTGGCCGCTCCGATCCTCGCGCCGTGCTGATGCGCGGTCCAGCTGAGGTCTCGCTGGCTCGTCTCGTCTTCCCGTCCGATCCGGCCGCTGCCGATGGCGACGTGAACGGCGAGATCAGCGAGGCCGAGCAGGCTGCCGCCGACGACGCGCTCCGGACCGCCCTGATCGCCGAGATCGAAGCTGCCGGCATCGTGGTCCGCAGCTAATCCAACACCAGGGGCCGCAAGGGCGGCTCCCTTAGATCCTGAGGGGGATCCGTTTCATGTCTCTGGTCGACAACGCAGTCTTCGACGAGCCTTTCTCACCTCGATCGAACTCACCAACGCCATCAACAAGCTGCCGTACCGTCCCGACGGCCTCGGCAGCCTGTTCAACTGGCAGATCACCCGTTCGCCGACGACCGGCGTCCGCATCAACATGCAGGACGGCAAGGTCGAGGTCGCGCCCTACGTCCCGCGTCGCGGCGTCCCGCCGGTCCTGCACGGCAACAAGCGTTCGGCTGTCACCGTCGACATCCCGGGCATCGCCGGCCGTGCGTCCGTACTGAACCGCAAAGCCCTGAATGTCTCGGCTGGTCCACTCTGGCGATAAAGCACAAGCGCAGCGACAACACGCTGGTGTCTGTGTCGTCGCTGCTCGGGCAGATCCTGAATCGACTGGCCGCGCTGGATGGGGGTGTCGGCGCCTAGTTGTCGGAAAGTGAGCTGACGTTACCCAGTATGGTTAGCGGACCCACGGGATCTCCTTCGTATGGAGATCCCGTGGGCCGAGCACGTCTCCGGCTGCCTCAGTGCGCGACGTCGATCACAACCTTGCCGACATGGTTGCCGCTCTTCAGACGCTGGTACGCCTCGCGGTAATCGGCGAAAGGGAAGACCTGGTCGATGACGGGCTTCACCTGGTGCATGGCCATCGCCTTCAACAACGCCGTGAAGTTCTCCCGGGGACCGATGGCGGTGCCCGCGACGGTAAGGGACCGGGCGAGGATGTCGATCGGCGGAAGCCCGCCGCCGAATCCGCTGGTGAAGCCGACGATCGTGATGTCGCCGCCCTTCCGGGTCGAAGCCGCCGACTTCACGATGGTCTTCTCCCCGGCGATGTCGACGGTCTTGTCGACGCCGAGTCCGTCGGTGAGAGCAAGGATTTCACGATCCCAATCCGGCTGCGCCCGGTAGTTCACGACCGCCTCCGCGCCGAGCTTTTTCAGCGTCTCGGCCTTCTCGTCCGATGAGGTGATAGCCAGGACGCGGGCCCCGAACATCCGTGCTATCTGGAGCGCGAAGAATCCTTGTTGGAGGGGTCGTGCCCATGATGTCTTCATTGACAGGGCGACAGCGGAAGCAGAGGGATCTTCCACAGTGTCGGGTGCCACACTATCTAGTGCACTATATAACAAACCGCTAGAGGTTCCTCATGGCTCCCCCGTCCGAATCCCGATCGGAGATCGACAAGCAGCTCTCGTTCGCGCTTTACGGCGCCGTTGGCCGCATGATCCGGATGCACAAGCCGCTTCTGGAGCCGCTCGGGCTGACCTTCCCCCAGTACCTGGTGATGGTTGAACTGCTTGGCGGCTCGCCACGCACCGTCGGCGATCTCGGTGCGAAGGTGGGAATGGACACGGGGACGATCACTCCGTTGCTCAAGCGCCTCGAACAGTCGGGGCTCGTCACAAGGCGTCGGGACGCGAAAGACGAACGGCGGGTCCTCGTCGACCTCACGCCGGATGGTGAGGCGCTGCGGGAACGGATCCGGGCCGTGCCCGACCAGATCAACTCGGCGTGCCGGATCACGGACGAGAAGGCGAACGAGATTCGCGAGACGCTGGACGAGATGGGAAGATCGATGGAGGCCTGAAGCCAGCCTCTAGGCCGCGATCGGGATCGGAATACCTTCGGCGTCGGCATTATCGTTGTCCGGCGCCGGCGGTTCAAGCATCCGGGCGTACAGGTGCAGCACCGTCCACATGTCGGACTTCGCGACGATCTCCCCGTCGATGATGCGGACCAGCGTCCGCTTGCCGACCTCCGGCTTCGTCCACCCGTCTGCCTGCGCGACCTCCTGCGCCAGCTCGACCTCGGCCTCTTCGATATCGCGGACTGCGTGAATGTCGCGGTCGGCGTCCCAGGTGCTCGGCCGGCCGATCTCGACTTCGGCGGGCACGTGGATCAGCTCGATGACGCCGTCGTCAGCGAGACGCTCCATGCCGACACGGTTATATGCCGGCGCCCACACGGTCTTGCCGCTCTTGACGTGCCGAGCTTGGATCAGGACCTCTCCGGCCCGGGCGTTGCCGGCGAGATGCGCCACAGTCAGCTTTCCGGCCTCTTTGTCTTCGTCTGCGACATAGCCGTAGCCGAGGTATGCGCCGGAGCGGCGGGCTTCCTCGAACGTCCTGCCAAAATTTTTGTGCAGGTCTTCGAACGGCATGACCTCGTCGACGACGATCGACGCCGGGACATAATCGCCGATGCAATAATAGCTCGGGATCTCGTCGCGCAGGATCGGACGGACGCGAGAGATCGCTTGGATCTGCTCTTGCTCGCGGACCTGCTCATAGACAGCCTGCGCAATGGGATGGCGCGGAAGCCTCTGCTTCACTGACAGCCGCCGACCGTCGCGCATGCGGATCTCGCGCTCGAGCTGGACGAAATCTTCCTTGGGATCGTCTTCCTCGCGACCGGCGCCGATCTCGTCGATCATGGGCTCTTGCTCGTCGCTGTCCCACGTCAGTGCGGCCACCTTGCCGTCCACGGCTTCTGCGGACGGCTGGATGCAGCCGATTGTGATCACCGCATCGTACCGCGAGGCGAAATTCAATCCTTTTGTATTGCTGAAATGGAGGTAGCTGACGTTCGCCGGACGGGTCCAGCCTTTCTGCAGAATCTCGCGGACAGCCTTCGGTAGCACGACAAGAACGCCGCCCACATGGAAGCCCGCGATGGTGGAGATCGCCTCCCGCAGGCGTACGAAATCTTCGGCTTTCCTGAGGGTGGTCTCGACAGTGTCGTCATCCCGGGGCAGCAAGGACGATTTCGAGAACGAGCGACCGGGCATGTACACCGTGCGCAGCCGCATCGGGGCGTCCTCTTCCCGCATCTCGATCGCTCTCCCAAGGGTCTTCTCGACGATGACCGGATCCGCGGAGGCGTCGAGCAACAACAGGTGGCAACCGGAGAAATTGTACTCCCGGCGGTATGCCAGCCGGATCGTGCCGTCCCGATACAGGTGAATCCGGCGGTCCGTCCGGCCATGGACATTGCGCGCCGGCGCCGGCGCATTCGATCCCGAGACCTCGGTGAGGCTGGCGTTCGTCAGGTCCTTGGCCAAGCCCTCGACGCGGGACTTGATCATCCGCCACATCGTCGCCTCTTCGACGGCCTTGGTGCGGGTCGGACGCTGGCACAGCCTTTCGACGGCGGCGATGTCCATCTCCGGGCGGATGCCGAGGACGTCTTCACTGCGCCCGACGACGGCAATCGTGTCGGTCAGGAGTTCGGTGAGGAGGCGGTTCCCGTGCTTCTTGTTATGCGTGAACAGACGTGCCGGATCGCGCCCAGCCTTCAGTTCGCGGGCCACCAGGACGGCGAGGACATCGCGGGAATCGATGAAGTCCTGCGGCGTCAGTCCGGCCTTCCGTTCGTGCTTCGTGAGCTTGACGCCGCGAGGGCGCTCCAAGTCCGACAACGTCAACTTCATCGTGCCCGTGATCTGGTCGCTGATCGCCTCGTCGATGATCACCAGCTTGCAGGCGTCCAGTTCTGCCGGCTTGTTGCAGACGACATATGCATGGACCGCGACGACGAGATCGGCGGTCGCCACGGCGGCGCGGGCACGATGCGACCGGCACAGACCGTAGAGACGGCACAGGACTTCCTCGCCTTCCTCCTCGCCATGCTTCGGAGGCAGCTTGGTGCGGCACATCGGCGACGAACCGAGTCCGGCGTCGACCAGCATCTGCTTCTGGCGCCATACCCAGCATCCGGGAACTTCCGGCTCTCCGCCAGCCGCTCGGAGCTTTTCGTCTTCACGTCCCGAGCGGATCTCGCCTTCGATCAAAACGACCGTCAGGCCCTGCGCCACAGCGGCCGCGACGACCTCTTTCGCGTTCTCATATGTCGGTGTCAGGAACAGGATCGGCCTTGGCTTGAACGGATCCTTCCACCGGGCGATCTCACTGATCGTGCGGGTGGTCTTGCCGGCGCCGGCGGGATTCCGGAAGAGCATGGTGATCGCGGCCACGCCGTCGGTCGGCGCCGCCTCGCCGGGCTTCACGATCACCGGCTTCTCGCCGCCATCGACGCGTTCGACGGCGTCCCAACTCAGCTGAAGGTAATCGCGAACGCCCCGGGAGAGCATGGCGGACTGACGGTCGCGCACCTCTTCCGCCGAGGCGGCGATCGCCAATGACGATGCGAATTCTTGGGCGCGGCTCCGGTCGACGCCGAGTTTCTTGGTGGGGATCTTAGAACGCAGTCCGGGGAGCCAACCAAGCGACGTCGTATCATAGCCCGTCGCCGCCTCGACCTGCTCGAAACCAGACGCCCCGATCGAGGTCGCGCCGGCGGCAATCGGCGGCAGTGTTCCGTCGAGAAGAGCGCGGTGCGCCCGCCCAATCTTGTCGCTGATCTCGCGAACCAGCTTCGGCTCCCAAACTCCGTCGATGAGCATTTTCGCGAGAGCTTCTTTGAGGGCGACTGCCTTCAGCTCTTCGACGCCCAGGCCGGCGTTGAGAGCGACAGTCAGGCGGCAAAGCTCCCAAAGATACGCCTCGCGCCCTCCCGAGACTTTCTTGTCCGCGTTGACGGACCAGCCTCTGGCCTGGTCCAGCTTCGGCGTCCTGATCGTCCCGTCATGCTCGATCGTCGCCAGATCGAACACATGCCCACCCGAGGCCGACCGCGCCCGGTGGAACGGCCGCACCCGCTCGACGGCGGCCATAAAAGCTTCGATCTGCGCCGGCGTGACCAGCGGCACCTCGTCCGGTGTCGCCAGTGCAGGCTGGCACCCGCCGTTCCACGTGAACCGGGCGTAGGACTCATGGTGACGACCATAGATCGTGATCATCTTGCGCTGCGACAGGATCTCGAAGCCGTGCTCCGAAGCGCTCTCGCCGTCATTGTCAACGAAATACCGGGACAAGTTGGCAGGCAGTTCCTCGGCTGTCGCCACCCTGTAGAACAGCGCCCGTTTCGGTGCGCTGCCGATCCGCTGGAAGAGTGTTTTGCCGAGGATCGAGAACGCAATCTTCTCGACGGCCGAGGCGAAGTCCCAATCCTTGATGTCGATATCGAGCGCGAAGACGTTGCCCGACACCGAGCCGAGAATCATCGCGACGTTCTCGTTGAAGCATGGCTTCGCCCAGCGATCGACGAGCGACGCGGCGGGGCGCTCTTCCTGATACTGGCTCCATTTGATCACTTCGCGGCGGTGGACGCCGGGGAGACGCTTGCCCACGCGCTGCTGCGGGATCACGCACCAGCCGTTTGCGTGGCACATCGGGCCCTGGGCACCGAAAATGACCTCAGAAGCCGAGGTTGATTCGGCGACGACGTAGTGACCCTCAGCCTCTTCGGCGTCGGAATTCTCAGAAAAAATCTCGTGTTTCACGCACATCTCTCGGATTCGTATCGGTATCGAAGAGCCGCCTGATCGTTGTGTGCCAGTGGTCTCTTGCCGTACAGGATCGCGCCGAGTCGCGCATCGGTCAACTACCATCGGAAAAGAATCCGCAAGATTTGGACGTGCCAACATCAGCAACTAGCCGGACCTCCATATTCTTTTGGGCCTCCGGGCATCTAACAAAATTCGTGTTAGCTGACTCCCACAAATCGTGTCAGCGAGAAATCATTATCAGTCGCCTCCCCGGCCCCGACGTTCGCGCTTTGAGCGGACTGTGGCGATGTAAAAAAGTCGCCTAAGCTATTGAGAATCTGTTTGGAAATTTCACGGCTTTTGCAGACAATTTGATTCGAAGTCCGGGATGGGGGTCCCGGAGTTCGCGTCAGTTGAGTTCGCAGAAGGTGTCGAGGGGCATGAATCTTGGGGTTTCCAGCGAGCCGTACAGCGAAGGATACCGGCCGGTTCGCCTCCGCCGTCCTGCTCGCCCGCCTGCAGGCTGCGGCTCACGAAGCGGCATACGACGCCCGCGTCCCGTCCGTGATCTCCCGTCTCAGCGATTGGCGCGGGCGCATCCACGGCGCCGGCTACCAGAACGACACAGATTTCATGAAGGCCGAGGCTCTCCGGATCTGCGCTGCCGACGGCGTGGCGGTCCCGGATGCGGATGCCGCCGAGGCCTATCTCATCGGGAAGGACGCGAACGCCTACGGGCTCGACGCACTCCGGGCCGATGAGAAGGAAACCAAGAAGCAGAAGCAGCGGAAAGCCGTGAAAGCTAGGAAGGTCGCCCGCGAGGCGACCAAGGCTGCGGTTCTCGAAGCCAAGATGCGCGCCCCCTCCGCGCCCCGAATCCGGAGGAAAGCCGCATGAAGCTCGCCACCTACTGGAAATCGATCATCCGCCGCGCCTGGAGCATCCGCCTGATGCTGCTCGCCGGCCTCCTGTCGGGCCTGGAGGTCGCGTTGCCGCTGTTCGACGCGTGGTCGCCATTCGACCCCGGAGTCTTCGCTACCGCGTCCGGCCTGGTCACCGCCGGGGCGTTCGTCGCCCGTCTCGTCTCTCAGCAGAGTCTGGAGGCCTGACCGATGGCCACCCTCGCCGATCTCTTCCGCCGTCTCTTCTCTCGGAGTACGCCAGTGTCTGTCCCGCGTCTCTCCCCTGCGCCGCGGTCGAAGACTAAGGACATCTGCATTCACTACTGAATCGGTTCTGTTGGGTTTGGGCTGCGACAGTATGACTCATCCGGATGCGATTCCCTGTCGCAGCGGCGGGGATTAGCCATGGTGGCATGGTCGACCGGTACGGAATAGAGCAGCGGTGGGCGGCGGACGGCTCGAAGCGAAACGAGCGGGGCCGGCGGGTATTCGCCGCGAGCGAGGCGCGAGCAGCGGGTCGGGGCGGGCTGGCGGCGGTCTCGGCGATCACCGGGCTCGCCCGCTCGACGATCGGGCGCGGATTGAAAGACCTCGACGCACCGCCGCTTCCGCATGGCCGCGTCCGGCGCGAAGGTGGCGGTCCGCGGCCGCTGACCGATCGCGATCCGACGCTGCTCGCCGATCTCGAACGCCTCGTCGAGCCGGCGACGCGGGGCGATCCGGAGCGCCCGTTGCTATGGATGTCGAAGAGCCTCGACAAGTTGGTCGCGGCGCTCACCGACATGGGCCACGCGATCAGCCCCAACAGCGTGCGCAAGCTGCTCGTCGGGCTCGGGTTCTCGCGCCAGTCCAATCGAAAGGCAGATGAAGGCTCCAGGCATCCCGACCGCGACGCCCAGTTCGAGCACATCAACTCGAAGGTCATTGCCGCGCAGGCCGCTGGCCAACCCGTCATCTCCGTCGACACCAAGAAGAAAGAGCTGATAGGCAACTTCAGGAATGGCGGAACCGATTATCGTCCGATGGGCGTTCCGCGGCGCGTGAAGGTTCACGACTTCGAAGACAAGAGCCTCGGCAAGGTGGCCCCCTACGGGGTCTACGACGTCGCCGCCGACGAGGGCTGGATCAGCGTCGGGATTACCGCCGACACGGCAGAATTCGCTGTGGCCTCCATCCGCACGTGGCTGGAGCGCATGGGGCGCGGGCGCTATCCTCAGGCGCGCGAACTGATGATCACGGCCGACAGCGGCGGCTCGAACGGAGTGCGTGTCAGGCTGAGGAAGCGCGAACTCCAGATGTTCGCCGACGAGAGCCGGCTCGTCCTCCACATCCATCATTATCCGCCGGGCACGTCGAAGTGGAACAGGATCGAACACCGGCTGTTCTGCCACATCACCCAGAACTGGCGCGGCCACCCGTTGACCGATCGCCGCGCTGTGGTCGAACTGATCGGCGCAACGACAACCAGGACCGGCCTTAGAGTCGAGTGTGCGCTCGATACGCGCATCTACGAGAAGGGTCTCAAAGTTTCCGATGCCGAGTTCGCCCGCCTCGACATCACCGGCGACGCCTTCCATCCCGAATGGAACTACACGATCAAGCCAAGACAGCCGGAAGAGTAGCAGTTATCGATGCGGATATCCTTAGAGAGTGCTGACCGGGATTCCGGAAAGCCGGCATGTTTTTCCGCCGCGTTGGCGGCTTAGAGTGCCACATAGGCAGCTTGGAGTTGTCTGTCTCGTTTTCTCCGCCGCGTTGGCGGTAAGGGGCTCCCGCAAGGGGCCCCTTTCAGTTCTGGCGCGGCATCCGGCATGAGATGAGAGCCGGGTAGCTGACTGCATAGCATCCGGTGGCGGGACGCATGTCTCACTGATGCGCCAGGCAGGGCTAAGCAGTTCCACGTAGGCCCCGCCGCTCAGATCCGAAAGTCGGCTCCGCGACAGTGCTCTGAGTTCAGTGCTTTTTGCCGGTCGAATGGCATGGCAAAAGTTCGCACTGGGTCTCCGGCGAGACTGTGATGCGCCGAGCACATCGGAAGCCCATGGCTCCAGATCCATAACGTTCTGGTTGGCCGATGCGATCAGCGTCAGCACAAGCGCAGAAACTTCGGCCCCTTTGGGGACAAGAAGCTAACCCGGCTAAGCGCCAAAAGAACGAAATCCCGTTATCGTACGCTTTTCTGCCCCTCAAACTCACGACGAAATCCAAGGGTCCGATAAGCCGATGTTATTGGACCTTTTCAATCGAAGACCTTCACCGCAAGGAAGGGTGTCAACGTCGGAGCAAAACCGGGCCAGTGGGGCGGAGTAAAAGCAGGCCACCTGGCCGACAGGGGCGCGCCGGTATCGGGATCCACGGTCTCGGTGGTGGCCTGGTTTTGCTCCGCCCTTGCCGCGGCAGCCCGACGTCGCCCGGCGGACTGCCTGAGGCGGTAGCTGTCGCCGTTCATCGTCAGGATATGGACGTGGTGCGTCAGGCGATCGAGCAGCGCGCCGGTGAGCCGCTCCGACCCCAGGACGCTCGTCCAGTCCTCGACCGTCAGGTTTGAGGTGACGATGGTGGAGCGGCGTTCGTAGCGCTGCGAGAACACCTCGAACAGAAGCTCGGCGCCCGTCGGCGACGGCGGCACATAGCCGAGCTGCTCTACNCCGTCAGGTTTGAGGTGACGATGGTGGAGCGGCGTTCGTAGCGCTGCGAGAACACCTCGAACAGAAGCTCGGCGCCCGTCGGCGACGGCGGCACATAGCCGAGCTGCTCTACCAACGCTTCGCAAACGCCTGCGCACGGCTCGGGGCCGATGCGGTTCGTTAATCCTTCATCGTAACGGACTTTCACCATCTATTCCTTGCCGGTCTCCCGGCGCACTGGGCCATTACAGATTTTCCGATCGGCGGTTGGTCGGCAAAGATCGCTGTGCAATTCTTCCGTGTATGGTCAGAAGCAAGGAGGGAGAGCAATGGCGGACAAAGTTTCTGACGCTCTGAATATGCTTTACGGCACGCTGGATGGCAGCGCCACTTTAGAAGATGCGCTTCAGCATTTGGCGGAAGTCACGAGGTCCGAGCGCTTCACATACCTCTCGATTGACCGAATTGGTGCGGTGCGTCAGGAAACTTGGCCGGTCGATCCAGAGAGTGTGATCGAATACGCCCAGGATTTCGCAGACAAAGACCTAAGGGTTCATCGTGTGGCCGCAGGTCGCCGTGGGCTTCTTACCACGCAAGACTTGATGACCTCGAAGGAACTGGCTGCCTGCCCCGTCCATCAGGAGCATTACCGCCGTTTCCCGGAATGCTGGAATACTCTGCTCCACGCGATGGAAAGCGAAGGCACAATTGTCGCTCCTATTGCGCAGCGCAGTGCGCTGAAGGGTGCCTTCGACAATGATGAGAAGGCTCTTGTCGAGGTTTTGGCCCCGCACATAGCCCGCGTGGTGCACCTAACGGACACGCTCGGCACCCGGAGGGCATCTCAACACACACTGATCGAGGCGTTCGACGCGCTTGATGACGGGATCGTAATTCTCGATCCTGCCGGAGTGATTCTGCACATGAACGCGGCAGTCAATGCGTTCCTAGCTGGTCAGGATGGTCTCGTCATCTCGAACGGCGTTCTAGCAGCGACGGAACCGCACTCAAGGCAGGCATTATTCGATCTGATCGTCGCGACGCTTGAAGTGGCGCGTGGATTGTCGTTCCAGCTTCCGCGCCCCATTGCCGTCTCACGTCCGCGTCGGAAGCTGCCTCTAGTTGTCAAATCCTATGTCAGTCTGAATGAGCAGGCTGGCCTGCGGCTTGTGGTCCTACAAATACGTGACAGCACAAGAACTGTCTTGCCGAGCGTTCAGATGATCCAGTCTGCGGCAGGTCTGACTCCCTCTGAAGCTGAGGTGGTCCGGGCCCTCACACAGGGCGACACTCCCGCGGAATATGCCAGAACCGCAGAACTATCAGAACATACCGTCCGCACGCATCTGAAGAACATCCGGTCGAAGCTCGGCCTAACTCGCCAGTCGCAAATTGTTGCGACGGTCATGAGGCGGTGCGCCATCTAGCTTCCAGGCGCACGCTGTTGATCATCACTGAGAGCCGACTCTGTCAGATCCGTTTAAGAAGAGTCTCTATGGCTGATGCGTCGGATGTCAACGTCGGAGCAAAACCAGGCCAGCGGGGCGGAGTAAAAGCAGGCCACCCGGCCGCCAGGGGTGCGACATAGGAAAGGGCCCGATCGGGCCCTTTCCTATGTCGCACGGTCTATCCTGAGGATCAGGGGTCAGTGATCTCGCCGGTATCGGGATCCACGGTCTCGGCGGTGGCCTGGTTTTGCTCCGCCCTTGCCGCGGCAGCCCGACGTCGCCCGGCGGACTGCCTGAGGCGGCAGCTGTCGCCGTTCATCGTCAGGATATGGACGTGGTGCGGCGAACCGAGCGTGAGCCAGCTTTCGGGAACCAGACCTTCGCGCCGCACCTGACGGATCGTGTCGGCGTCACCCGGGAAGACCGCGGTTCGTCCCTGCGCGTCGACCCACTGCTTCAACAGCGAGGCCGTACCGCGTCCGTCACCCGCGTTCACCTCGACAAGTCTCATGGGTACTGTCCTCGTTGCCGCGGCGGCGCGTCGGCACCGTGCCTCGGATGCTGACCAGCAGGAGGGCGAGGGGCAATCCGTCGTGGGAACGGCTCCGCCGATGCCCGAAGGTCATGGCTGCTCGCCGGGATGTCTCGCGGCGCCGAACCTAGAGCAAAGCAGGGATACCAGCGCTGCCTGTCTGTTGGTTCCCGACTTGAAGAGGATGCTCTTGATGTGCGTCCGAATGGTCAGTAGCGCATTCCCCCGGCGTTCGGCGATCTCTCCGGCGGACAGGCCCTTCAACATGTCGATCGCGATCTCCGCCTCCGTCCTCGTGAGGCCGAGGGAGCGCTTCAACTTCGAGACCCGGTCCAGTTCGTCCACCCGCTCGACGCGCAGGATGAAGACGCACCCACCTCCCCCGGATATTGCATTGGCCGCCGCGACAGGCAATTCCCGCATCACGATACGCTCCTGCCTCCCCGCCGCGATCGACAGGGGGGCCAAAAGAGTAGGTGCGGATTCCGATTCAAACCGGCCGGGTATTCCGATTTGAAGTCGGCCACCATTCCGGGATGAAGCCGGCCAGCATTCCGATCAATAACCGGCCACCCTCCGGCGTCTGAAG
>NZ_JAZHLI010000067.1:0-20880 GCF_036549475.1 Aurantimonas sp. A2-1-M11
GATCGGCGGCGGAGACCGAAATGGTAACCCCTGTGCGCATGCAGCAGACTCGCATGCGAGCACACCGATGTGAATCCCACACCGGACTCTTTCGTTCCGGTCAATCCACTAGTTGGCACAGTGCTTTTGCGCTTTTTCTCGGCTTCATTGCCATAGTCGTGCCGGGAGTATCGATGGCTGCCCCGGCGGGAAGGGCGGTTGCCGTTATCCAACAGGCGACGGTAAACGCGTCTGGGCAGCTTCGTATGTTGGCCGTAGGTGCTCCGGTAGCTATGGGTGACGTTGTGCAGACCGGACCAGACGGGGAATCGCAGCTTCTGTTTGATGACAGCACTAGGATTGTTGTCGGTCCAAGCTCCCGTCTGATGATCGAATCCGTTCTGTTCAATTCCAGAGGGGCCGCAAGTCAATTTGCGATCAACGCTTTGGGCGGAACTTTTCGCTTCATTAGCGGCAACAGTCCAAAAGCTGTCTACGCGATAAGAACTCCGACCGCGACGATGAGCGTGCGGGGAACTATCTTTGACTTTGCAGTGCAGAACCAGCGGGGAACGGACATTGTTCTGCTTGACGGCGGGGTGCGTTTGTGCGGTAGAGCCACTGGTCAGTGTGTTGAACTGCGCGGTGGCTGCAGAGCAGTAAATGTAAGCCCGTCTGGCGGTATTGGAGAGTACCAGTCTCGCGAGAGCAAGCGTTTGCTCCTTGCGGAGTTCCCATACGTCGTTTCGCAGAACCGATTGCAGTCGGGGTTCCGAGCCTCGGTGACCTCTTGCCGTGTTGCAGGTACGGTTCGTGATCGCGGAGACGACAACCGGCGCGGCGGCGGAGCCGCACCCCTCGGAGGCGGAGGCGGAGGCGGAGGCGGAGGCGGCGCGGGCGGTGGAGCCACACTCCTCAGAGGCGACGGAACTGCCGGTGTCGGAACGTCCGCCTCGAACCTTGGCGGCGCGATATCATCGGGCGGCAGCTTTCAGGGCGGCTCCACGCCTTTCCTTCCCGGTCTGAACACAAATGATGACGACGACAACTACAATAACGATTCCGGACCATTCAGCCCCGTCCGGTGACCCCGGGTCGTCCTTTTGCAACGTATGTCCGGGTTGCTTTCTGCAAGGAACACATTGCCGAAGCCAGCGTGAAACAGGTAAAATATGGCGCTATCCTCAGACGCGCGAACTGACGATCACGGCCGACTGCGGCGGCTCGAACGGGGTGCGTGTCAGGCTGTGGAAGCGCGAACTCCAGATGTTCGCCGACGAGAGCCGGCTCGTCCTCCAGATCCATCATTATCCGCCGGGCACGTCGAAGTGGAACAGGATCGAACACCGGCTGTTCTGCCACATCACCCAGAACTGGCGCGGCCACCCGTTGACCGATCGCCGCGCCGTGGTCGAACTGATCGGCNAAGTGGAACAGGATCGAACACCGGCTGTTCTGCCACATCACCCAGAACTGGCGCGGCCACCCGTTGACCGATCGCCGCGCCGTGGTCGAACTGATCGGCACAACGACAACCAGGACCGGCCTGAAAGTCGTGTGCGCTCGATACGCGCATCTACGAGAAGGGTCTCAAAGTTTCCGATGCCGAGTTCGCCCGCCTCGACATCACCGGCGACGCCTTCCATCCCGAATGGAACAACACGATCAAGCAAGGACAGCCGAAAGAGTAGCAGTTACCGATGCGGATATCCAAAGCCGGAAAAGTAGCGATTATAGATGCGGATGATATTCGCGTCAGCAGAAACGATAGGACGCTTTTAGGACGCTTTCGTCCGCACAGGTTGGAAATCCAGCAAAAGGCTACGAATGTTCCGTCAAGATCATCCTGACTTACGGATAAAATATGAGGAGGCTAAACCGGCCTGCTAGTGATGCAAGTTGGTGAAAGCTCACTGAGGGGAGGGGGCGGCGAATTCAGAGCGTTATCTTGCTTTCGTACGCTTTCTCGGCTTGATTGCCATAGTCGTGCCGGAGTGTCGATGGCGGCTCCGGCGGGAGAGACGATTGCCATCATCCAGCAGGCGACAGTCAACGCGTCGGAGCAACTTCAAATGTTCGCCGCAGGTGTTCCGTTAGCTACGGACGACTTTTTGCAGACCGCAGCAATAGGTGGCCACTCGCCATCGTGAGCACGGTTCGGCGCCGGAACACGGTGGCAGGTGGTGATGCTGCCGACCAAGAGGAGCCGATTTCATTTTCTGCTACCTCCAGGACGGTTTTGACGATGCGCAAGTCCGTTTTTCTCCTAGGAATGGCCTGCCTGATCTCCTTGGCATTGGTGCGGGTGCTTGATCCATTTCCGGTCCAAGTGGCACGTAACGTGTACTTCGACCAGTTGCAGCGTCTATCGCCGCGAGATTATGTCCCACTTCCGATCCGGGTTGTCGATATCGACGAAGCTTCTTTGGCGACCTTGGGACAATGGCCTTGGCGTAATTGCCCACCCCCGGCAGTTTTCGTCCTGGGCCGTCAGACGCTGACGGTTTTGAGGATGGTCTGGAAGATGTTGGTGCCGGAGCGCAGCCTTGCGGTATCGACGACGGTGCGAATGTCGGCTTCGCCCTCGGCCGCCCACATGGCGCGGTAGCCGTTGGTCACTTTGCGCTGGATAACGGCAGGTCTGAGCGCACGTTCGCAACCGTTGTTCGTCGGCTCTACCAGTCCAGGATAGGCCGCGAATGTCAGAAGCTGGTTGCGGGCGCGCCGGAATTTCATCTGAAGATCACGAGCCAGGTCGCAGGTCGTCGGTGCGACGAGAATGTCGGCGAGACTTCGCTCCAGGGCCCGGTGCTTGGCGGCGATTGTCGAGGCTGCAAAGGTCCCGATCCCATCGGCCAGGGCAAAGGCTCGTTTCAGCCAGAGGCGAAGTCGCGACGACAGCATGTCGTCGCTCGTCTGGTCGGCATAGGCGACATCCCGGGCCAGATGGGCGAGGCAGGTCTGATGCACTGCGCCATGCCCCTGCTGGGCCGAATAGCGATCGGAACACCAGACCTCCGGCCGATGCCCTTCCATCAACTCGCGCACGACGACGGCGCCCCGGGTTGGAGCGGCGCGATGCACGACAGCTTCGTTCGATCGGAACACCCATTGATAGGCGTTCGAGCCCTCGATACGCACGCCGGTTTCGTCGGAGGCGACGACCTTCGCCCGGCGCAGGGCAGCGATGGCCGTGTCGCGCTCGGGCACGAAGGCTGCCTGCGACCGCCGCAGCATGTTCATCAGGCCGCCCTGGCTGATCCTGAGCCCAAAAAGGTCCGCGAACGCGCCCTGCAGACGTTCGTAGGACAAAGCCTGAAACGTCTTGAGATAGGTCGCCACGGCATGAATTCGCGGTCCGAAGGGCGTACCTTTCGCCGCGTCCGGCAAAGGTGCGACGACGAGCCCTCCGCAGGATGGGCATCGCACTGAAAGGCGCCGATGGCGCTCGACCACAGGATGGATCTCGGGAAGCTCGATCGTCTCGTATTCGCCTGCCGTCTCGGCGGGCAAGTCGTCAGAGAGTTTCGCCTGGCAACAGGGGCACTGACCAGGACGATGGTCGACCTTTCGGTCAAACGTCTCGCTCATCGCGCGGGCCTTGCCCTCATGCCCGTGCTTGGCGCCGCCCGGCCTGGCCTTGTCGCGCCGTTCCTTGCGGTCTGTCGCAGGCGGCTTTGACGACGTCCGCGACGTCTTCTCCGGTCGCTGCAGCCGCAGCACCAGATCGATCAGTTCGTCCTTTGACAGCCGCTGCAAATCACCGCGTTCCATGCCGCTATGGATTCAGTCATCCGCGCCGTTGGCAAGGGGGTGAGATGGGGTGGTTGCCGCCCTCCCCAGACGGCATCGCAATGTGCCAGCGTGGTGTTGTGACAGCCACGAAACGGAAAGGGCGGCGAAATGAAGGATACGATGATTGGGGTGGACCTGGCAAAGCGCGTTTTCCAGGTGCACGGCGCCACGATGCGGGGCGAGGTGCAGTTCCGTCGGAAGCTGACGCGCGAGCAGTTCCGGGCATTCATGGCGGCGCAGGCCCCGTCGGTGGTGGTGTTCGAGGCCTGCGGCAGCGCCAGCTATTGGGCGCGGGAGATGGCGGCGCTCGGTCATGAGGTGCGGCTCATCGCGCCGCAGTATGTCCGGCCGTTCGTGAAGCGCCAGAAAAACGACGCCGCCGACGCCGAAGCCATCGTGGTGGCGGCGCAGCGGCCCGAGATGCGCTTCGTCACGCCGAAGACCGTGGACCAGCAGGCGCGCGCGGTCCTGTTTCGTGGCCGCGAGCGGCTGGTGCACCAGCGCACCGAGTTGGTGAACGCGCTGCGCGCGACGCTCTACGAGTACGGCAACACCATCCCGCAGGGCATCGCGCACATCAAGCAAATCGAGGCCATCCTCGACGCGCCCCACAGCGAGCTGCCTGCGCTGGTGCGCGACGAGTGCCGGGACCTTCTGGCGCAGATCGCCGAGAAGACGGCGCGCATCGATGAGCGCGCCCGCAAGATCAAGACGCTCGCGGCCGAGACCGATGCCGCGCGCCGGATGCAGACCATGCCGGGCGTCGGCCCGATGACTGCGCTGGCTGTCGAGGCGTTTGCGCCCGAGATGGCGCAGTTCCGCCGAGGCCGGGACTTCGCGGCATGGCTCGGCCTTGTGCCGCGCCAGCATTCCTCGGGCGGCAAGGAGCGGCTTGGCCGGGTCTCCAAGGCTGGTCAGGCCGATATCCGACGGCTGCTGATCATCGGGGCGATGGCGCGCCTGACCGCGCGAGCGCGCCGCTCGATCCCGGAGGGCTCGTGGCTGGCGAAGATGCTGGGGAAAAAACCGCGCATGCTGGTCGCGATCGCGCTGGCCAACAAGATGGCGCGCATGATCTGGGCGATGCTGATCAAAGAGGAAGATTACAGGGATCCGGCGCGGGCCGCAGCTGCATGACCGAAGGGCAACGCAGCGCGACCGCGCGCCGGTGAAGGGGGTGTGAGAAGGCGACGACCCGAATGGGCGCATGATCGAACAGATCCGGACCGGGAAAACCAGGGTAATTGCCAGAGCGTCACAGCTCTTGAGTGAGATTTGGACCCGATCCGCGGATCACCATACCGGCCAGCGGCCTCTGACAGCGCCGCCACTCAAAGGCCTGACAGAAGTGCGCACTCGATCACACGACCAGACGAGCCAAAACCTCTTGCACAACGGGCGGCAACCACAGAGGCAATTACCCGTGCGCGGTCTCGTCCGCGCCGCCACGGCCCGATCGCTGGAGTGGGCCGTCTACAACGTGACGGCCGGTAGGGGCGAACGGCTTTGCAGACATCATCGACGCGATCCGATCCGTGCTGCCGGACCTGGAGGTGGAGTTCGGCGGCAGGGAGCCAGCGGCTCCGCGACCCACAGGCTTCGACCAGACCCGCACGGCGCGATCCTTGGGGTTTTGGCCCGAAACCGATTTTGGTACGGGCATCCGGCGGACGATCGTCGCGCTTCGTCTCGCGCAGGATGCGTCCTGATTCACGATCTAGCCCCGCTTCGGCGTCCGACCTCCGTAGAGACCGGTCTTGATCGACGCGCGACCCGAAGATCCGCCAGCGCAAACTGCGCCGCGTAGGCTCGCGGCTGCGTGAAGAACGTTTTGAGTTCCCCCCGCAGCATGTCGACAGCTTCTGGCCGGCGGCTGTGTCTGACGAGATTTCGAATGCCAGGCAAAGGGCGGATCACGTGAGCCTTGACGCCGTCGCGCCGCTAACCTGCGGTGGTCCGTGCGCGGCGCGCCACGACGGTCGGGGCAGCGGCGACGGCGAGCAGGGCAAGGCCCGCAAGGTCAACCCAGAGGTTCGTCGGGAACATCAGCAATCCGCCGGCAACGCCGAACAGCGCGCGGCGCAGCGGCGTCACCCTGCCACCGACCGGCTCGGTGCCCTGCAGGGTGATCGCGAAGAGCACGCATCCCAAGGCATAGAGAGTGGTCGTATAGGCGATGTCGATGGGCGTTCCGTCCAACAGAAGCTGGGGGACATAGACGAAACTGAATGGCATCAGCACCAGCGTCGCGCCGAATTTGAGGGCCGCGAAGCCGGTCCGCATCGGCGGCGCGTCGGCGATGGCGGCGCCGGCGAAGGCTGCCACGCAGACCGGGGGGGTGATGTTGGACAGGCACGCCGCATAGAAGACCGCCAGATGGGCGGCGACCACGGGAACGCCGAGATTGATCAGCGCCGGTGCCGCGACGACGGACAGTATGATGTAGGAGCCGGTGGTGCTCGACCCCATGCCGATGATGATCGAAACCAGGGTCACGAGACACAGTGCCACGAACAGATAGCCGCCGGAAAAGTCGATCAGGACGGCGGAAAATTTCAGCCCGAGGCCGGCCAGCACGATGCCGCCGATGATGATGCCGAGCGTGCCGATCGCCGCGCCCGCCGCCGCGTTGCTGCGGGCGCCGCCGATCATCGCCTGGGCGATCGCCTTGGGCCCCATCCGCGTGTCGCGCCGCAGCCAGGAGAGGCCGGCCGCCGAGACGGTCCCCCAGAAGGCGCAGAAATCGGCGGAATAGCCCGAGAACAGGAGCCCGATCACCGTGACCAACGGCACGAAGAACTGCCAGCCCTTGGCCAGCACCGTGCGAAGGCGCGGAATGTCCTCGGCCGGCAGGCCCTTCAGGTCGAGCCGGACCGCTTCGAGATCGACCATCGACAGGAGGAAGATGAAGAAGACCACCGCCGGGATGACGTTCATCAGCGCGATCGTCAGGTAGCTCGTCTCTGTCAGGGTGGCTAGAATGAAGACGCCGGCGCCCATGACCGGCGGCATGAACTGTCCGCCGGTCGAGGCGATCGCCTCGATGGCGCCGGCGTCGTGGTTGCGAAAGCCGGTGCGTTTCATCAGCGGGATCGTGAAGGCGCCGGTGGTCACTACATTGGCGACCGAGGAGCCGGAAATCGAGCCGAACAGCGCCGAGGTCATGACGGCAATCTTGGCGGGGCCGCCACGCCAGCGACCGGCGAGCGCGGTGCCGAGATCCATGAAGAACGCACCGGCGCCGGAGCGCTCCAGGAAGGCGCCGAAGATCATGAAGGGAAAGACGAAGGTGGCGAAGGTGGCCGTGACGACGCCGAACAGGGCTTCCTGGGTGGAATAGGTGAATTCCAGGATGCGCTCGACCGACATGCCGGGATTGGCGAGGCGGCCTGGCAGGTACTCGCCGAAATAGAGCTGACCGAGGAAGACGATGGCGATGATCGAGATGATCGGGCCAAGCGCCCGCCGGCTGGTTTCCAGCATGGCGACGATGGCGATCGCACCCATCACCAGATCGGTGGTGTTGGGTGAGGAGACGCGGAACATCGCGTAGCTGACATACTGGTCCATCCAGTACCAGACGGACGCAACGGTCGCGGCGACGAAGACGAGGTCGACGACGCTCGGGCGATGGGAAGGCGAGCCGGCCCGCGCCGGATAGATCAGGAACACCAGCACCGAGGTGAGCATCAGATAGATGCCGCGATTGGTCTGGGTCGAGACGAGGCCGAAGCCCGAGGTGTAGAGGTAGAAGCCGGTGAAGCCGAGCGCCACCAGATTGAAGCTGAGGGCGTAGAAGCCGGTCAGGGACCGGCGTGCGCCATCGACGCGCAGCAGCCAGGATGCGTCCACCATCGTCTCGTCTTTTCGTGGTTGAAAGGCCCCCGCCTTCCGGGTCAGCCGGACGACGGGGGCGTCAGCATGGCCCGCTTGTGGCGGGTGCCTACTTAGCCGAAGCGCCCTGTTCGGCGTAATAGGCGGCGGCGCCGGGATGCATCGGGGCGCCGAGCGCCTCGAAATTCTCGACGTCCGGCTTCATCTGGGCCCAGGCCTTATGGCCGTTGGCCAGGGTGTCCTGGCGCTCGTAGGCCGAGGCGACCATGCGCTTGACCACGTCTTCCGGCACCCTTTCATGGGCGACCCAATAGACGGTCGTGTAGGGCATGTCGGTCGCCGGAACGCCCTTGTAGGTCGTCTCCGGCATCGTCCCTGTGTGGTAGAAGGGATAGGTCTCGTTGATCTTGGCGAGCTGATCCTCTTCATAGGGCAGCACCACCACATCGCGCGTCTCGGCGAGTTCGGTCACCGCCGCAGCCGGCGAGGACGACTGGCAGAAGGCGTCGATCTGGCCGTTGCCGAGCGCCCGGCCGGCATCGGCGAAGGTCATCATCTGCGGCTCGACCTGGTCGAGGATGCCGAGCGCCGTCAGGATGTTGGAGCAGTTGAAGACGGTACCGGATCCCGGCGGTCCGAGGGCCACCTTCTTGCCGGCGAGATCCGCGATGGACGACACGCCGCTGTCGGCCAGGGACACGAAGTAGGTCGGCCCCTCATAGGCCATGGCGACGCCGCGCAGCATGTCGCCCTTCGGGCCGTCCTGGAACGGGCCGGTCGGCTCCTGCGCCATGAAGACGTGGCTGCCATAGACGATGCCCATGTCGAGCTCGCCCTTGATCAGGCGCTTGGCGTTTTCGGTGGATCCGCCGGTCGTCACCTGGGTGATGTTGACGTCCGGCAGGTCCTTGCCGAGCTCCGTGCCGGCGACGCCGACCATGTAGTACATGACGCCGCCGGGATTGGAGCCGCCCCAGGCGATGCTGGTCTTGTCCTGCGCCACGGCGCCGGACGCCAATGATGCGGCGGCCAGACCCGCCGCCAGCGAGTAGGCGATTGTCCTGAGTGTCATCCTGTCTTCCTCCCCTTTGAGATTGTTACTGCCGAACGGGATTCTCCAGAGTCCCGAGGCCGTCGATGGAGACCGCCACGCGGTCGCCGTCGGCCAGATAGCGCGGCGGATCGAAGCCGATCCCGACGCCCGCCGGCGTGCCGGTGGCGATGATGTCGCCCGGCAGCAGCGTCATGGTGGCCGTCATCGTTTCGATCAGCGTCGGAATGTCGAAAATCAGATCCGCGACGCTGGCCTTCTGGCGCGTCTCGCCGTTGACCGTGGTGGTCACGGTGAGTTTGGTGACGTCCGGAACCTCGTCGGCCGTGACCAGCACCGGACCCATCGGCGCGAAGGTATCGATGCCCTTGCCGATGACCCACTGGCTGTGATGGCGCTGGAGTTCGCGCGAGGTGACGTCGTTGATGACCACGTAGCCGAAGACGTAGTCCATGGCGTCGGCCTTCGTGACGCCGAAGGCCCGCTTGCCGATGACCACGCCGAGCTCGCCCTCGTAGTCGGTGGTGCGGGTCCGGTCGAGGCCGGCCTCGATGGTCGCGCCGGGCCCGATGATCGCCGACAGCGACTTGGTGAAGATCACGGGCGCGACTGGAATGGCCTGCTTGCCGCCCGAATCGAAGCCGCTGTTGTGAAACTCGGAGGCATGCTCGCGGTAGTTTTTGCCGACGCAGAAGATGTCGCGCCGCGGCTCGGGCAGCGGGGCGAGGATGGTCACGTCCGCCTGCGTCACGCGCTCGGCGCCGTTTGCCGCCCGGCTTTTCCATTCGCCGAGCAGGTCGGCGTCACCCTCGGCGATGCGCCGCACGGCAAAGCGGGCCGCAGCACCGGTCTCGCAGACCACGATCTCGTCCCCATCCAGCAGGCCGGCGCCAGGAACACCGTTCCGTTCGAATGTCAGCAGTTTCATTTCCGCGATGCTTTCTTGTTTTATCGATAAAACATGCAAACATATGTAAAGCTGCGGGTCAAGCGGTGCGACGGGTGCGACAGGCACCGGTGCATTGCCAAGTCGCCCGCAAGACGGCATTCGGGCTCCAGCGAAGGAAAGGCTGCCAGACGCATGGATATGGACGCGGCAACACGGCCCCTGAAACCGGACACCGGCATGACGCTGACCGACGCGGCCTATCGTCAGCTGCGCACCGATATCATTGCCGGGGTGCGGCCACCGACGGAACGTCTGCGGATCGAGCGGCTGAGCCGGATCTACGCCGTCGGGCCGACGCCGCTGCGCGAAGCCCTGCAGCGTCTGGCAGCCGACGGCCTGGTCATCGCCACCGGCAATCGCGGCTTTGCCGTGGCGCCGCTCGATGCTGCGGAATTCGAGGATCTGAACACCGCGCGCACCGCCATCGAACTGCAGATGCTGCGGATGGCGATCGAGAAGGGCGACGCGATGTGGGAGTCCCGTGTTGTCGCTGCGGCCTACCGGCTTGGCAAGCTCGATGCCCGGATCCGGTCCGACGACCATGAGACCCTATCGGAATGGGAGACGGCCAACCGGGATTTCCACTTCGCCACGGTATCGGCCTGCGGGTCGAAATGGCTCATCAATGTGCGTGGCATGCTGCACGACCAGTGCGAGCGCTATCGTCGTGCCTCGGTCGACCTGAAGCGCCACGAACGCGATCTGGCCGAGGAGCACCGGCAGATCGCCGATGCGGTGGTGGATCGCAACGCCGAGCGCGCAAGTGAGCTGGTGGCGGAACATTTCGATCGGACGACGCGGTTCCTGGTGCAGGTGCTCGGCGCCGGCGACTGACCAGTGCGGCGGCAGGGACGGGCCTTTGCAGCGATGCGTCGCGACGGGCTCGATTTCCCGTAGTTCGCGGGACTGCCGCGCCGCAGATCTCCTCGACGCGAACATCCATATCAGGCTCGATGCCTCGATCTCGCGAGGTGAAGGCTGGTCAGTTCACCCGCAGGTCCTCATACGAAACCATCACGTGCTCGCGGAAGGCGGGGCGCTCGGTCAGCGCGTCGTAGTAGCGTTCGATGGCCGGATGCGAGGGGCGCTCGATGGGCAGGTCGAAATAGCGGTAGAGCAGATGGCCGAACTGCAAATCGGCGAGGGTGAAGTCCTTCCCTGCGATGAAGCCGTGCTCGGCGATGCGCGCTTCGGCTATGGCGAATTTCGGCGCCAGCGCCTTGACCGCGTCGGCGATGGCGGCCGTGTCGCGGTTCGCCTCGGGGACCCGGACGATCTGCCAGAAGACCGGACCGCTGAAATTGACCCAGATCGCGAGCTTGGCCCATTCCGCCCATTTGTCGATCTGGGCGCGGGCCGAGGGGTCCTTCGGCCAGAACGGCGCGTCGGCATAGCGGCTGGCGAGGTAGCGCAGGATGGCAGCGGATTCGAACAGTGGTTCGTCGTCGCCGTCCCTGAGAACCGGGACGAGTCCGTTGGGGTTCATCGCCAGGAATTCCGGCGTGTCGTTGCCGCCATGGCGGTGGCCGACATCGTGGCGCCGGTAATCCAGCCCCAGCTCGGCGATGCACCACATCACCACCTGCACGTTCGACGAGTTCTTGCGTCCCCATACGGTCAGCATCGTGTGTCCCCCCGGTTCCGGCATGTTCCTGCGGCGCCAAGTGATGCGGCAGGCCGGCGCGATTGGCAACCGCCAGGCCAGGCGAGCCGACCGATGCTAGCGACATTGACAGGCGTCCCGACGGTTGGGCCGCCGCGAGCCCGGCGCGAAGCATTCGAGCGTGAGGCACGCGAGAGATTCGGACCCGGCAAGGCACCGGAAACACGACGATGAAGGCCATTGCGGGTGTCTGTCGGCGGTGCAGCCGAAGACGCGGCGAGATCCGGTGACGGAACGAAGGTTGGCGGGGACGATTGACCCATCAGCCAATTCGCGGAGTTCAGCCATGCCCAACAGTGATTTTTCCTGGTCCATCCCCTTCATGCGCGCCGGCTATGCCGGCCGCGGGCTGGTCTATCTCGTGGTCGCGGGGTTCTCGCTCTATGCGATCTGGTTGGGCGGTCAGGCCGAGGGCACATCCTCGGCCCTCGAAAAGCTCGAGAACACCACTTGGGGCATGGTCGTGCTGTTCCTGATCTTTCTCGGCATGGTCGCTTACGCGATCTGGCGTCTGATCGACGCGATCTACGACCTCGAGGCCTATGGCAGCGAGGCCAAGGGCATGATCGCGCGGACCGGCATGCTGGTCACCGGCGTCATCCACCTGGCGATCGGCATCTCGGCGTTCTCGCTGCTGTTCATGGGCGGTGGCGACAGCGGTGGCGGATCGTCGATCACCGGGGCGGTGGCCACCGTCATGGGCCTGCCGGCGGGGCGCTGGATCGTCGGAATCGTTGGCCTGATCGTCGTCGCCACGGGCGCCTATTATCTCCACAAGGCGTGGAAGGAAAAGTACCGCGCGCACATCCGGGCCAACGAATTCACCCTGCGCTGGAACTTCATGCTGAAGGCCGGGCTCGGGGCACAGGGCCTGGTCATCGCGATCATCGGCGGCCTCTTCGTCTACGCGGCGTGGCGCGCCAATGCGAGCGAGGCCGGCGGCGTCGGCGAGGCGTTCGACTGGCTGACGGCCCAGCCCTACGGGCAGTTCCTGGTCGTGGTGGTCTGCGTCGGGCTGCTGGGCTTTGCACTGTTCTGCTTCGTGAACGCCGCCTACCGGATCATTCCCAAGGCCGACGGCGACGACATCGAGACGCTCGGCGCGCGGCTGGAGGCCAAGGCGCGGCAGGCGGCTCGCTAGGCGAAGCACTGCGCTTGGTGCCACGCTGGTGGATGACGGGGCAGGGAGCGACGTGCCCACGTTGCCCCGCCAGCTCCGATGGCTTACGTACGGCGCAACTTCTCTTTTCTGAATCTCGATACGGAGCGGCAGCGCGCAATGGCACGCCAGTTCATCTATCACATGTCCGGACTTTCGAAGGCCTACGGCAACAAGAAGGTCCTGGAGAACATCCACCTGTCCTTCTACCCCGACGCCAAGATCGGCATTCTCGGCCCCAACGGCTCCGGCAAGTCGACCCTGCTGCGGATCATGGCGGGGACGGACAACGAGTTCACCGGCGAAGCATGGGCCGCCGAGGGTGCCAAGGTCGGCTATCTGCCGCAGGAGCCGCATCTCGACGAAACCAAGACAGTCTTCGAGAACGTCATGGAGGGCGTTGCCGACAAGCAGGCGATCCTCGATCGCTACAACGAACTGATGATGGACTACTCTGAGGAGAATGCGGAGGAGGGGGCGAAGCTCCAGGATGTCATCGACGCGCAGAACCTCTGGGACCTGGAAAACCAGGTCGAGATGGCGATGGCCGCACTCGGCTGCCCGCCGTCAGACGCCAACGTCGTCGGCCTCTCCGGCGGCGAGAAGCGGCGGGTGGCGCTGTGCAAGCTGCTTCTGTCCAAACCCGACATCCTGCTGCTCGATGAGCCGACCAACCATCTCGACGCCGAAACGATCCTCTGGCTGGAGAAGCACCTTCGCGAATACGAGGGCTCGGTGCTGATGGTCACCCATGATCGCTACTTCCTCGACAACGTCACCGGCTGGATCCTCGAGCTCGATCGCGGCCGCGGCGTCCCCTACGAGGGGAATTACTCGGTCTATCTGGAGAAGAAGGCCAAGCGCATGCAGCAGGAAGGGCGCGAGGACGACGCAAGGATGCGTGCGCTCACCCGTGAGCGCGAATGGATCCAGCAGGGCGCCAAGGCGAGGCAGACCAAGTCGAAGGCCCGCATCAAGGCCTATAACGAGCTGGTCGAGGCGGCCGAGAACCGCAAGCCGGCGGATGGAAGGATCGTCATCCCGACGGGCGAGCGGCTCGGCAATCGGGTCATCGACGTCGAGAACCTGACGAAGAGCTACGGCGACCGGGTGCTGATCGAGAATCTGTCGTTCAAGCTGCCGGCCGGCGGCATCGTCGGCATCATCGGGCCGAACGGCGCCGGCAAGTCGACGCTGTTCAAGATGATCACCGGGCAGGAGAAGCCCGATTCCGGCAAGATCGAGATCGGCGAGACGGTCGATCTCGGCTATGTCGACCAGAGCCGCGACCATCTCGACGGCTCGAAGACCGTCTGGGAGGAGATCTCCGGCGGCGTCGACATCATGAAGCTCGGCAAATACGAGATGAACAGCCGCGCCTATGTCGGCAACTTCAACTTCAAGGGTCCCGACCAGCAGCAGAAGGTGGGCACTCTGTCGGGCGGACAGCGCAATCGCGTGCACCTGGCCAAGATGCTGAAGTCCGGCGCCAACGTCATCCTGCTCGACGAGCCCACCAACGATCTCGACACCGAGACGCTGACGGCGCTCGAGGACGCGCTGGAGGAATACGCAGGCTGCGCCGTGGTGATCAGCCATGACCGCATGTTCTTGGATCGGCTGGCGACGCACATCCTGGCCTTCGAGGGCGACAGCCATGTCGAATGGTTCGAGGGCAACTTCGAGGATTACGAGCAGGACAAGATCCGTCGTCTCGGACCTGAGTCGGTGAACCCGAAGCGCCCGACCTACAAGCGCCTGACGCGCTGATGCGCACCGACGTCAGGCCGGCCCGGTACGGCCGGCCTGACGTCGCAAGGTGGCGGTGCAACCGGTTGTAGCCGGCTATGCGTTCCGGTTGCAGCCTGCTATCTTTCCGTCGCGCAACGGACGCGGGCGAGGAAGTCCGATGATGAACGCACGCGGAATTGGGGTTGCGGCCTTGGTTGCAGCGGGGGTCATCTTTCTGGGTCAGGGAGGCGCCGTGGCCGACCCCGCCGATTGCTTTGCCACCGACGACGGCTATTTCGACTGCGATTTCCAGATAAGAGATTCGGCCGGCAGATTCACGATTTCCGGCCCTGTTGCGACTTACCTCCTCCTGATCGACAGTCCGGGCTATGCGTCCGGCTTCGTCAGTCTCGGCAATCGCAACATCCCGCTCGCGGGCAAGTTCGTGCGTGAACGCGCCGATCCGGCCTGCTGGGCGAACGCCGAGACTGATACACGAATCTGTGCCTGGTAAGGGTTTGTTCGCACTACCGGTTTGGCGTAAAGATTCGTTGGAGAGGCAGCAACCAAAGGGCGTGAGGACAGTTCATCGTGAAGAGATAAGGTAGGCAGAACAACGCATTCTGTCTCCGAAAATCCTATGACGATGCCGCCCGGTGCCGACCGCAGCGCCGGGCGCCGATGAAAAGGGTGCGGACGTGCCGAGAAGCAGCCAGACATTCATGATGACGCATTTGACCGCGATCGGTCCGGAACATGCCGAGAGTCGGACAAGGCCTCACGGCCGATCCGACAATCCGGCCAGCAAGCCGTGCAGGCCGTTCAGCGTCGCATGAACGAAGTTGCATTCGCCCAGCTTTTCGACGTCCTGCCGAGCCCGTACATGGTTCTGGACCGCGACCTGCGTTTCGTCTCGGTCAACCAGGCCTACGAACAGGCCGTGATGAAGCCGCGCGACGAACTCATCGGCCAGCTGCTGTTCGACCTGTTTCCCAATGATGGGGAGAGCGGCCGGCGCCTGCGGGCCTCCTTCGCCGAAGTGCTGGAGACTGGCGAGCCGGACACGATCGCCTTCATTCCCTACGAAATTCCGCGCCCCCCCTCACAGGGCGGCGGCGTGGAGGAGCGCTACTGGACGGCGACCCACACGCCGATCTTCGGCAGCGACGGACAGGTGAGTTACGTCGTGCAGAACACGGTCGACGTCACCGAGATCGTTCGGCTGAAGCAGGCGAGCACCCTGCCGGCCAATGCCGTGCCCCGCGAACTGGCGTTGCTGCGCAATGCCCGCGAGGTCGAGGAGGCCTATCAGGAGACCCGGTCCGAAAGCGCCGAATTCCGCCGCCTGTTCCGCCAAGCGCCGGGCATGATCGCGGTGCTCGAGGGGCCCGACCATGTCGCCATCTTCGTCAATGACAGCTATGCGCGTTTCGTCGGCAACCGCGACATGATCGGCCTGCCGATCCGCCAGGCGCTGCCGGAGGTCGAGGGGCAGGGCTTCTTCGAGCTGCTTGACTCCGTCCATGCCGAAGGCCGGTCCTTCAACGGCGAGGGCGTGCGACTGCTGATCCAGGAGGAGGGTGGCGGCGCGCTGAACGAGACCTTCGTGGACTTTGCCTTCAACCCGATCCGCGATGCGGCGGGGCGCGTCACCGGGGTCTTTGTCCAGGGCGCCGACCGCACCGACGCGATCCGCGCCGCCGAGCGTCAGCGTCTGCTGATCGACGAACTCAATCATCGGGTGAAGAACACGCTCTCCACGGTGCAGTCGCTGGCCCGGCAGAGCTTTCGCAAGCTCCCCGAGGCGGAAGAAGCGCGCACGGCTTTCGAGGCCCGGATCCTGGCTCTCAGCCACGCCCACAATGTCCTGTCGGCGCGGCACTGGGAGGCGGCGGGCCTGCGGGTGCTGCTGCGCCAGGAACTGGCGCCGTTCTCCAGCACCCGGGTCCACGATTCGGGGCCGGACGTTCAGCTCACCGCCAAGGCCGCGATCGCCCTGAGCATGGTGTTCCACGAACTCACCTCCAATGCCGTGCGCCATGGTGCACTGGCATCCGACGAGGGACGGCTCGCGGTCACCTGGCGAATTACCGGCGATTGCGCCCATCGGCGCCTCGCGATCGACTGGAAGGAGACGGCCGACATCAGCGCGGTTACGGGCGGGATCGTCGAGGGTTTCGGCATGCGCATGTTGCATCGTGTCGTCGAAGGCGAACTCTCTGGTACGCTCTCTCTTGACCTTGGCACCGAGGGCTTCATGTGCCGCATCGACGTGGCCCTGTCGGAGGTGGAAGAGTTTGCAAGCACAGCCGCATGAACCCGCGCGCGACGTCACCGGGTTGAAAGTGTTCGTCGTCGAGGATGAGAGCCTCGTCGCCATGCAACTCGAGGACATGCTGTTCGATCTCGGTTGCGACGTCGTCGGCCTCGCCATGCGGTTGAAGCGCGCCCACGAGATGCTGGATTCCGGCCTCGCGATCGACGTGGCGATCCTCGACGTGAATATCGGCGGGGAGAAGATCTATCCGGTCGCAGTGCGGCTGCGTGACCTCGGCGTTCCCATGGTCTTTGCCACCGGTTATGGCCGCGAGGGGCTGGAGGACGATTGGCAGGCCTGCCCGGTCCTGCAGAAACCCTACAGCGCCAGCCAGATCGAGCATTCCCTCCTCGGTCTCATCGACTGATCCCGGATTTTTGTCCGCGACATGGTGCTTCCATGCGATGTCCGTCGCCCGACGGTTAGAAACGTGGGCAGGCAGTAGCGAGTAGGCGACGGCAGAGGGTGGCGAAGCGGCCGACCTATTCGTCGGCGGTCCCGTTCAGCAGCATGACCAACTCCCGCTCGCTCAACTCGAGACTTGCGATCCTGGCCTCCGGATGGCGCGCGCGGACCGCGCCGCGGCGCGCCCGATCGACCAGCAGCAGCAGGCGTATCCCGGCGCCATCGAAGGCTGCGTCGAGCCCGTCGTCGAGATCGGCCTCGCCGGGCAGGGCGACGAGGGCCAGCACGAAGGTGCGGCGCAGCAGGCGATCTCGGGCTGCCTCCGCGTTGGCGGTGAGCGTGGCGCGCGCACCGGCGGCATCGAGCGCATTGGCGCTCTTCAGGCCCCGCACCGGATCGGGGTCGAGCACCAGGACGTCGCGGCCGGCCAGGAGGCTCGCCCAGGTGAAATTGTCGAAGCTGTCGAGGCCGGTGGTCATGACGGCCATGAGACCATCAAGCTCGGTTCCGGCAAGCAAGGACGGTCTTAAGACTGCGCGCAGGCCGGCCGGCCTGCGCGCAGAACGGAACTCAAGCTGGCCGGCGGCCTTTCGCATGAGTGCCCCGCCGGCCCCGGCGAGACGAAACGGAGATGACATGGACGCCTTTGTCCGCAGCATGATGGAAACGCTCGGCCCCTTCGGCATCGCGCTTCTGATGTTTCTGGAGAATATTTTCCCACCGATTCCCTCCGAACTGATCATGNCGCCTTTGTCCGCAGCATGATGGAAACGCTCGGCCCCTTCGGCATCGCGCTTCTGATGTTTCTGGAGAATATTTTCCCACCGATTCCCTCCGAACTGATCATGCCGCTGGCCGGCTATCAGTCGGCGACCGGCCAGATGTCGCTGTTCACCGTGATCCTGGCCGGCACGGTCGGCTCGCTGCTTGGCGTCATCCCCTGGTATTATGCCGGCCGCTTTGTTGGCGAACCGCGCCTGATCCGCTTCACCGAGCGCCATGGACGGTGGCTGACCATGGGGCCTGAGGACGTCGAGGCGGCCGACCGCTGGTTCCGCAAATACGGCATTGCCGCGGTGTTCTTCGGGCGTCTGGTGCCGGCGGTGCGCACCCTGATCTCGGTGCCGGCCGGCATCGCGCGGATGTCGTTCCTGACCTTCCTGATCTTCTCCGCCGCCGGCAGCGCCATCTGGACCAGCTTTCTGGCCTATGCCGGCTATGCCCTCGGCCAGAACTACGAGGCGGTGGAATCCTATGTGGGGCCGGTTTCCAACGTTGTCCTCATCGCCATCGTCGCCTTCTACATCTACCGTGTCGCCACCTTCGACCGCAACCACAAGCGTTCGGAGCCCAACACCGACGACGCGTCCGGATAGGCGGGTCGTCCCCGCCAACACGATCCGGGACGCAACGACGGATGCAGATGGAACGCACTCGGCCGCAGAAGCTGGCCGCCACGATCGACGGACTTTACCGCACGCAGGGCGACGGCTTCGAAACCCAGCCGGTCGATCATCTCGATCTCGGCTTTGACGGGATCGACGGGGATCGCCACGGCGGCACGACGCGCCGCTCGGGCGCCCGCGAACCCTGGTATCCACGCGGCACGAAGATGCGCAACGAGCGGCAGCTGTCGCTGCTGGCCGCCGACGAGCTGGCGGCCGCCGCCGCGGAACTGGACATCGCCGAGATCCGGCCGGAATGGATCGGGGGCAATCTCCTGATTGCCGGCATCGCGCATCTGTCCTGGCTGCCGCCGCGCACCATCCTGATGTTTGCCGGCGGCGTGACGCTGCGGATCGACGGCGACAACGGCCCCTGCCGGTTCTCCGGTGCCGCGATCGCAGCCCGCTACGAGGGGCGCAGCGACGTGGAACTGGACTTCGTGAAGGCAGCAAAGCATCGCCGCGGCCTCGTTGCCTGGGTGGAAAAGCCCGGACGCATCGCCGTCGGCGAGACCTGCGAGGCCCGTATTCCCGAACAGTGGATCTACGCCTGAGGCGCCGCGACGGTCGGTTGAGGCGCGGTGTTTCCTGACCCATAAGTCTGAACAAACGGGCATAAGTCTGAACAACTCCCGTCGGTCGCCGAGGTATCGCAATCTCCGGTAGTGATCCGCGTTGAGAATTCGGTAAGAACTCGCTAGAGGATTCCCCTGTCTTTCACGTCGGGGGATCCATGCTGAACGAAGACGAGCTCGACACCCTCACGATCGACCGAATGATTTTCCACGTCGTACGGCCCGACAGGCCTGACCCGCTTTTCCTGGCGGAGACGAAACCTCCGCAGTATCCGGAGTTCTTCGCCAAGAGGGTGCGCGATACGCTTCGCGGTGCCTCCTACGACTTCAACGAAGGCTCAGGGATTCCCGCCCTCGTCGAGGGCGCCCTTGCCGATCCAGATCCCGATGACGGGTTCCTCGCGACGTCCAGAAGCCTTGCCAGGCGTTTTAAGGACAAGGTGAAAGGCGACAATAGAATGGCGCCCGGCGCTCTGATGTTGCTGGCCATGCGGACGAACGAATCGAGGCTTGTTGCGCTGATCAAGTTCGACCACCACGCCGTCATCACCTACAGCCTCGAAGCAGAGGACGGAGCTGACCCGAAGCCGCTGATGGAGAGCGTCGTCCAGAACTTCTCGCAGGACCGAAAGGCCATGCAGAAGTCCGTCGTTATCCGCTTGGCCGATCCGAAACATGCTGATCCCGAGCGGCATCGGCATCGGATCCTGGTCATCGACCGATCCTCGTCGAGGTACCGCGACGCCACGCAGCACTTCGAGAACTTTCTGGATGTTCGGCGAACCTTCGAGAAGGAAGATCTCACAAGCAAGCTCTTCAAGGCCGCGAAAGCGACGATCGACAAGCACAGGGACGTCATGCCTGCCGAGGTGGCGAAGGCGCCGACCCGTCGCCTGCGCGAGACCTTCGAACGCCTGAACGGATTCGACAGCGACAATCCTGAGGAATTCTGGGGCGCCATCGCCGGCGGGATCGACGGCCCGGCCAAGGATGCGGTGCTGAAGACCTTCGAACGCAAGCTTGCGAACCGCGCCATGGAGACCGAGTCGTTTCAGTTCGACCGCAAGGGTCTGCCCAAACGGGAATACAAGCGTCTCGTCGCCAAAGAGGGGTTCGCGCTCTGGTTTCGCGAGGAACACGAGAAGGATGGTATCGTGAAGGTCGACCGTGCCGACGACGGGTCGGCCACGATTACGCTGACGACCGCGAGACTGGTGCAGGATGACGAGACCGAAACCCTCCCTAAGATCACTGGCTGAGCTTCACCCAGCGGGCGAGGGGACTGTCGAGGACTGCCTGAGCTGGCGCTACGCCGGCGCGTCCCGCGTGGGCGAGGCGGATGCGCTCCGCGAAGCCCTGGACTGCGTTTCGGGCTCGGACTGGTCGATCACGGTTCGAGACGGCGAATACGAACCGCTTCCGGCCGCCGACCTCCTCGAAGGGCGAATCCCGGTGGAGATCAACATCATGGTCACCAAGCCCCCGGCCGGGCGGACGGTGGTCTTCCTCCAACCCGAAGCGGCATTGCGCCACTGGGATGATGACAGGATCGGCGAAGCGGGTTCGATCCTGGTGCTCGGGGAGTTCCGGCCGTTCGTGGCGGGCGGGCGCCGGGTGTCCGGTTGGGACGGGATCGCGACGCATGCCCAGCCGGAAGCGGCAGCGGTGGAAACCGAAACGGGGACCGACGTCGTGTCAGACGTGCGGCGCGGCATCGTGCGCGATCTCTCCGGAGGACGAATGCCCGGCGACCTGAACCGATGGCTGCCTTCGGCTCCGCTCTCCGGCGACGCGTTTTCGGTACCGTTCATGCGCGTGGCCGCGTCTAAGCTGATGCTGGCGTTCGGTTCCGAGGTGGAGGTCGCGGGTGCGGATTCCGACGAAGCCGGCCATGCATTCCAAGATGAAGCCGGCCACCTGTTCCGATTTCATTCCGGCCGCCGTTCCGATTTGAAGCCGGCCACCTCCTGATCTGAT
>NZ_JAZHLI010000068.1:0-19416 GCF_036549475.1 Aurantimonas sp. A2-1-M11
ACCGCCTCGTCGGACACAGCCATTCCCGCAATCTCCCAATCGAATCAATTGGGAACCCACAGATTCAGTACTTGCACCAAATGTCACGCGCCAACTCACCCGATTGCCCTGCGCTCGGCATGGCTTTTGTTGACGCGCCGCCGGCTTCTTTCTAGACCGGGCGGCACCTGACGGTCGCCAGCAGGCGGCGTGGCCCCATGCGGGATACGCCCGGTCGCCCGGGGCCTCACTGTTTCAAGGAATGCCTTCATGCCGAGCCCGCAGCCGGACACCGTCGACAACGACCTTTTGCGGACCGAGGCCATGGCTTCGAATGCCTGGCCCTTCGAGGAAGCGCGCAAGCTGCTGAAGCGCTTCGAGACGAGCGGCATGCCGGCGGAAGTCCTGTTCCAGACCGGCTACGGACCATCCGGCCTGCCGCATATCGGCACCTTTGGCGAGGTCGCGCGGACCTCCATGGTCCGTCACGCCTTTCGCGTCCTGACGGACGGCGCCGTGCCGACGCGGCTCCTGTGCTTTTCCGACGACATGGACGGCCTGCGCAAGGTGCCGGACAACGTGCCGAACCGGGAGATGCTGGCGACGCATCTGGGCAAGCCGCTGTCGCGGGTGCCCGATCCGTTCTCCGACGACTATCCGAGTTTCGCGGCCCACAACAACGCCCGCCTGCGTGCGTTTCTCGACCGGTTCGGCTTCGACTACGAATTCGCCTCGGCGACGGACTACTATGCATCCGGTCGTTTCGACGCGACGCTGCTGAAGATGCTGGCGGCCTATGACGACGTGCGGGCGATCATCCTGCCGACCCTCGGCCCCGAGCGGCAGTCGACCTATTCGCCGTTCCTGCCGATCCATCCGCGCACCGGAATCGTCCTGCAGGTCCCCACGGTGGAGCGCGACGTTGCGCGCGGCATGATCGCCTATCTCGACCCGGAGACCGGCGAGCGGATCGAGACCACGGTGACGGGCGGTGCGGTCAAGTGCCAGTGGAAGGCCGACTGGGCGATGCGCTGGGCCGCGCTCGGCGTCGACTACGAGATGGCCGGCAAGGACCTGATCGATTCCGTCACCCTGTCGTCGAAGATCTGCCGGGCGCTCGGCGCGGCGCCGCCGGAGGGCTTCAACTACGAGCTCTTCCTCGACCAGGGCGGACAGAAGATCTCCAAGTCGAAGGGCAACGGCCTGACCATCGACGAATGGCTGGCCTATGCCTCTCCGCAGAGCCTGGCATTCTACATGTTCGGCAAGCCGCGGGCGGCCAAGCGCCTGTTCTTCGACGTCATCCCGAAGGCCGTGGACGACTACTACCAGTTCGTTTCGGCCTATCAGCGGCAGGAGCTGCGCCAGCGGCTGCAGAATCCGGTCTGGCACATCCATGACGGGACGCCGCCGGAAAAGGGTGTTCCGGTGCCCTTCGCCATGCTGATCAATCTCGTCTCGGCGTCCAACGCCTCCAACGCCTCGACCCTGTGGGGCTTCATCACGCGCTATGCGCCGGGGGTGACCGCGCAGACCGATCCCGAGCTCGACCAACTGGTCGGTTACGCACTGCGTTATTACGAAGATTTCGTGCGGCCGGCGAAGACGTTCCGGGCGCCCGATGCGGTCGAGCGGCAGGCGCTGGAAGCGCTTGACGCCAGCCTTGCGACGCTGCCGGCCGATGCCGACGGCGAGGCGATCCAGAACGCGCTGCTGGACGTCGCCCGGACGATCGAACGCTACCAGGACCACAAGAAGAGCGGGCCGCAGGGCGGTCCGGGCGTCTCGGGCGAGTGGTTCCAGGCGCTCTACCAGATCCTGATCGGGCAGGAAAAAGGGCCGCGCTTCGGCTCCTTCGTGGCGCTCTATGGCCTGGAGGAAACCCGCGCGCTGATCCGCGACGCGCTCGAGGGGCGGCTGGTCACGGCCGCCTGACAGGCGCCTGTCCGCGCCGCCGCGGCAACGGTGGCGGCCTATCGCCAGATGCCTCGCTTCTCGCGCCGCGCCTCGGCTTCGGCGTCTCCATAGGGGCCGCCGGGCGTCGCCTCGGCCCAGCCATTGCGCACGATCCAGGCGCCGATGTCCTGGCCGCGCAGGGTGCAGGCGCTGGTGATCGTCTCCTCGCGCTGACCGAACTCCTCCGGTACCTCGCAGCGAATCGAGCGCGAGCGCAGATAGCCCCGCAGTGCGGTCCGGGCCCGCGTGCCGCAGGGCCAGGCATCTGCGCCTTCGCCGCACGTGCGCTGGAGCGGCAGTGGGGTGATGCCGGGAAGCGTGATGGTTCCGCGTCCGACCATCAGATGGCCGATGTCGCGGGCGATCGGTCGGGGCAGCAGGATCTGCCGGGTTTTGCCTGATGCCCGTTCGGCCGTATCCTGCGGCGCAGGCTCGAGCTCGCGCGGGGGCAGCCGGCGCAAGGGGCCATCGGCCGGCGGGCCGCTCGTGATGCCGTCGGGCGTGACGTTGCGGCCAATGTGGGGCGCGGGGTCCGCGATGTCGGCCGGATCGGAACGTGGCTCGCCGGGAGCGGGGTTACCGGCCGGTTCCGCTATCCCGGGATCGGCGGGCGTCTGCGTCACCAGATCGTCCGGTGATGGAGCCAGCATGAGAAGAACCGCCACCAGGATGGCGAGGCCGAGCGCCACGAAGAGCGTGCGGATCACGAGACCCCGGCCGTCGGGCCCGCGTTGCGGGCGACTGCCTCGAAGCGTGGACCGGCGCGCACGATCACTGGCTCGCCCACAGAATGCGCGCCATCCACTCCACCTCGTCCATCTGGAACTGGCGGTCCGGAAAATCCGGATTGACCGAGGCGAGCTCGATGGTGCGGCTGGTCTGGCGCTGCAGGATCTTGGCCATCACCTCGCCTTCGCGCGTGCGCACCACCACACGGTCGCCGCGCCGGACGGAGGCGGCCGGCGAGACGATGAGGATGTCGCCGTCGCGGTAGAGCGGCATCATCGACTGGCCGGACACTTCGAGCGCGTAGACCGTTTCGTCGCCGGTCGAGGGCAGGGTGATCTCGTCCCAGCCCTGGCCGGCCGGAAAGCCGGAATCGTCGAAGAAACCGCCGCCGCCGGCCTCGGCGAAGCCGAGCAGCGGCACGCTCATGGCATTGCTGGTCGAGCGGGGACCGGCGGGTGTCTCGCCGCGCATCAGCGTGGCGAATTCCTCGATGCTGGTGCCGGTGGCGGCGATGACCTTCGCGATCGACTCGGTCGACGGCCAGCGCGGACGACCGTCACCGGCATTGCGCTTGGACTTGTTGAAGGTGGTCGGATCGAGGCCGGCGCGCCGCGCGAGACCGGACGGCGACATCCGGTGGCTGGCTGCCAGGGAATCGATCGCCAGCCATATCCGGTCGTGGGAGAACATCGTTGGCGCAACCCGAGTCTGCGTCAGAGGAATAAATACCTGTAGTGGTCTTAAAGCCCATTTGGACCCCTGTCCATATCGCAGCGTCAAAATCTTCGGATGAGGCCCGCGCGCCCTTTCTGCAGCGTCTCGCCGCTGGGCAGGGGCGACCAATGGTGCCATATGGTTCAGCAGCTTTATGGACGCGCGCGGCAGCCAGCTTGCCGGACAGCCCCAACGGGCGGCGGGCAGGGACCGGACACAGGATCACCACGGCATGGAGCTGAAGTTCGCGGCGCATACGAGCGAGGAGACCCGGCGCCGGGCCAGCGAGCCCGGGCGTGGCCGCAGCGCCGGCGGGCCCCTGTCCATCCCGTGGAAGGGCTGGAAGGACATCGGCCTGCGGATGTATGCCTCGTTCTTCGACGACCGGGTGATGCTGATCGCCGCCGGGGCGACCTTCTACCTGCTGCTGGCGCTGTTTCCTGCCTTCGCCGTCTTCGTCTCGCTCTACGGCTTCGTCGCCGATCCCGTGACCATCGGCGGACATATCGCCTTCATCGGGCAGTTCCTGCCGACGGCCGGCACCGAGCTGCTGGAATCGCAGCTCGCGCGGCTGGTGAGCCAGGACCCCGCCTCGCTGTCGCTCGGTTTCATCAGCGGCCTGCTCTTCGCCTTGTGGAGCGCCAATAACGGCATCAAGACGCTGTTCGAGGCGATGAACGTGGCCTATGGCGAACGCGAGCAGCGCAGCTTCTTCAAGCTCAACCTCGTCGCCTTCTGCTTCACCCTCGGCGCGATCTTCATCGGCATCGTCCTGATCATCACCATCGGCGTGGTGCCCGCGGTGATGGCCATCTTCGGCCTGCAGAGCTTCTCCGACATCCTGATCGCGGGGATGCGCTGGCCGGTTGTCTTCGCCCTGATCATCGTCGCCATCGCCATGGTCTATCGCTATGGCCCGAGCCGCAAGCGCGCCCGCTGGAAATGGGTGATACCCGGCGCGCTCCTGGCCGCCATCGTGTGGCTGCTCGCTTCCATCGGCTTCTCCTGGTACCTCCAGAACTTCGCCAACTACAACGCGATGTACGGCTCGCTGGGCGCCGTCATCGGCTTCATGATGTGGGTGTGGATCTCCTCGGTGATCTTCATCATCGGGGCCGAGATCAATGCCGAGATGGAGCACCAGACGGCCCATGACACGGTCAACGATCCGCCCAAGCCCATCGGCGAGCGCGGCGCCCGCGTCGCCGACACGCTGGGCAAGAGCTCGCGGCGCGACCCGGCGCCGACGGCCGAGAAGCGCGGCCTGTTCCGGCGCAAGCACAAGCACCCGGCCTGACTGCTTGCGCCGCTGCGCAAAGCAGTCTCTGCTTGTCCGGGCAACCCGGAGGCAGCATGTCCATCAGCCTGTTCGAGCTCTTCAAGATCGGTATCGGCCCGTCGTCCTCCCACACGGTCGGGCCGATGTGGGCAGCGCGGCGGTTTCTCGACCGCCTCGACGATCGTGGGCTGAAGACGCAGGCGGCGCGGGTGGTCGTGCACCTCTACGGGTCGCTGGCGCTGACCGGCACGGGGCACGCCACCGACAAGGCGGTGATGCTGGGCCTTGCTGGCCTGCGGCCCGACACGCTCGATCCCGACGATGCCGAGGACCTGTTCGCCTATATCCGCGACAAGGGCGAATTGCAGCTCGACCGCGGCCGGCGGGTGCCGTTCCGCGACGGAGAGGAACTGATCTTCCTGAAGCGCGAGAGACTGCCGCATCATGCCAACGGCATGCGCTTCACCGCCTTCGACGAGGCCGGCGAACAGATCGATACCGCGGACTATTATTCCGTCGGCGGCGGCTTCGTCATGTCGGCGGAGGACGCGGCCGGGGAGACGTCGGTGCTGACCAACGCCCGCGCGCCCTATGAATTCCGCTCCGGCGACGAACTTCTCGCCCTTTGCGAAGCCCATGGCCTGTCGATCGGCGAGGTCGTGCTCGCCAACGAGGAAACCTGGCGGTCGCGGGCCGAGATCCGCCAGGGCATCCTGGACCTGCGCGATGCCATGCTCGATTCTATCGAGCGCGGATGCCGGATGGAGGGCATCCTGCCCGGCGGCCTCAAGGTGCGGCGGCGGGCCAAGCATCTCCATGGCGAGCTGCTGCGCAAGCCCGAAAAGGCGCTGCGCGATCCGCTGACGACACTCGACTGGGTCAATCTCTACGCGCTGGCCGTGAACGAGGAGAATGCCGCCGGGGGACGGGTCGTCACCGCACCGACCAACGGGGCAGCCGGCGTCATCCCCGCGGTGCTCGCCTATTACGAGCGCTTCGTCCACGGCGCCACGGATGACGGCGTCGTCACCTTCATGGCGACCTCCGCGGCGATCGGCGCGCTCTACAAGCAGAACGCCTCGATCTCGGCCGCCGAGATGGGCTGCCAGGGGGAGGTGGGGGTCGCCTGCTCGATGGCCGCTGCCGGGCTCTGTGCGGTGCTGGGCGGCACGCCGCGGCAGGTGGAGAACGCCGCCGAGATCGCCATGGAGCACAATCTCGGCCTGACCTGCGACCCGATCGGCGGCCTCGTCCAGATTCCCTGCATCGAGCGCAACACGATGGGGGCGGTGAAGGCGATCAATGCCGCGCGCCTGGCGCTGAAGGGTGACGGCACGCATTTCGTCTCGCTCGACAATGTCATCGAGACGATGCGCCAGACCGGCAACGACATGAGCGAGAAATACAAGGAGACGGCGCTGGGGGGCCTGGCCGTCAATGTCACGATCTGCTGAACCAGACATGACGCCAGCCGGCCTGCGGATGCGCCGTCAACGCGGCAGACTGGGTGCAACGATCAGCCGCGGCGGTCGACGAAGTCCCTGAAGACGAAGCCCCGCTGGCCGTTGACCGACAGCTCGCACCAGGATTGGCAGGCGATCACGGTGACGGCCGTGCCTCTCTCCAGCACCGTGACGATCGTGGCGTTGTTCTCCGGCCTGGCGCGCATGTTGACGCTGGCATTGACGCTGGCGTCCGGCGTGGCCTCCGCAGGTTCGATCGCGGCCGTTTCCGTCGCCTGCGCCGCGGCGTCCGTCTCGGCTGCCTGTCGGGCGTCGATCTTCATGTCGTCGGCGGTGAGGGGGGCGGAATCGTCCGATGGCGGCGTCCGGGCGGTCGGCACCTGCGGCACGATCGGCCCGAGTGGCGCCAACTCGTCGATGTCGATGGCACCGGGCGCCGGCGGTTCGATGCTGTCGGAGTCGGAGACGATGCGGCTGACACTGCCGGTCGTGCTGAAGAAGTCCGGATTCTCGTTGGTCGCCACGATCTGCGCCGCCTCGGGCGGCAGGCGCAGGTCCAGTGCCGCGGCGACAGCCGCATCGTTCATGGCCGGCGGGCGTGCAATGGTTTCCGGCATGGCGGCGATGGCAGGGCGCAGGCGCCCGCCCGTCTCGGCCTGGCCGGCGCCGGCTTCACCGTCCTCGGCCATGCGTCCAGCCGCAGGCGACGATGCGCCGGTGGCCGGGGCGGTCCCAGCCATGACAGGGGCGTCGCCACGGGTCGAATAGGCGCCGATCAGCATCGGGGTCAGTATGGCGACAAGGGCAACGGATGCGATCGTCGCGAGGAGATAGGCGGTGACGGGGCGTTGCCGGAGGCGATCGAACAGGGTCGTGGGGCGCCGCATCAACCGCCCGGTCGGCTGGCGGCCGGGGACCAGGCGGTCGATGCGCCCGCTCCACCCGGTATCGGCCTGGCGGCGATCATAGTCCGAACGACGCTCGACGAGGCGCCGACGAATCGCCTCCTCGCTCGGCCGGTGTCTGCTGTGCGGCCCCCTCGTCATCCTGCATCTCCTCGTCGGCCGCTTGCCGCTCCGGGCGCCCCTGGCATCGGCCTGAAGATCGGAATCGATCCTCGGCACGATGAGGCGATTCCACCAGCTGTAGCGCTCGCCGTGCGTCCTGTCGGACACACGGCGCTCCAAGCCCGCTCCGGTATTCGCCTGCCGCATCAGTCCGGGCGCCGGCACATGGTGCGCCGGTGCGATCGTCCCTTCGAACTCGCATAAAGCTTTAAATTATGGCGGTTCGGCGTTGCAAACCGTTTCGGCACTGAATGAAGCGACGGCGGCCGGACAGACGAGAAAAGGGGGCCGACCACGCCCGGTCCGCCCCCTTTGATCGCCTGCGCGCCGGCAGACGCGGTCAGGCGGCCACGGCCTTCGCGCCCTCGGGCGGGAAGCGCCCGTAGAAGGTCTCGCCGGTCCTGGCCATCTCGCGCAGCAGCGGCGTCGGCTCGAAGCGCTCGCCATGCCTGGCCGCGAGCTTCTCGCACAGGGCGACGAAGGCCTTGGTGCCCATGCCGTCGATGTAGCTGATCGTCCCACCCGTATAGGGGGCGTAGCCGAAGCCGAGGATCGAGCCGACATCGGCCTCGCGCGGGTCGGTGACGACGCCTTCCTCCATGGTGCGGGCCGCTTCCAGCGCCATCGTCACGAGGAAGCGCTGCTTCAACTCCTCGAAATCGATCGAGTCGGCCGGCTGCTGCTCGAACATCGCCTTCAGGCCCGGCCACAGCGATTTCTTTGCGGGCTTGGCCGGGTACTCGTAGAAGCCCTTGCCGGCCTTGCGGCCGAGGCGACCATCGGCGTTCATCTGCTCGACCAGCTTGAAGTGGCGCGGATCGACCGAGTCGTCGCCCATGTCGCGCATGGTCGCCTTCATGATCTTCAGCGACAGGTCGACGGCCGTCTCGTCGTTGAGCGCCAGCGGCCCGACCGGCATGCCGGCGAACTTGGCGGCATTCTCGATCATCGCCGGCGGCACGCCCTCGACCAGCATGTCGTAGGCTTCCGACATGTAGCGAAGCACGCAGCGATTGGCGAAGAAGCCGCGGGTGTCGTTGACGACGATCGGCGTCTTCTTGATCGCCCGGACGAAATCCAGCGCGACGGCGAGGGCCTTGTCGCCGGTCTGCTTGCCGAGGATGACCTCGGTCAGCATCATCCGGTCGACCGGCGAGAAGAAGTGGATGCCGATGAAGCGCGCCGGATCCTCGAAGGCTTCGGCCAGGCTGCTGATCGGAATGGTCGAGGTGTTCGAGGCATAGATCGCGTCCTTGCGCAGGACGGCAGCGACCTGCTTCGTCACCTCGGCCTTGACGTCGCGGTCCTCGAACACCGCCTCGATGACGAGGTCGGCGTCGTTCAGGGCGGCGTAGTCCGGGGTGGCGGTGATCTTCGCCAGCACCGCCTCGGCCTGCTCCTGGCTGGCGCGGCCCTTGGAGACGAGACCCTCCATCAGCTTGCGCGAATGGGCCTTGCCCTTGTCGGCAGCCTCCTGGTCGCGGTCGATGAGGACGACGTCGAGGCCGCCCTGCGCCGCGACATAGGCGATGCCCGCGCCCATGAAGCCGGCGCCGACGATGCCGACGGTCTTCAATTCGCTCGCCGGCACGTTCTTCGGCCGCCGGGCGCCCTTGTTGAGCTCCTGCATGGAGACGAAGAGCGAGCGGATCATCATCGCTGCCTCGGTTGTCTGCAGGACTTCGGTGAAGTAGCGCTGCTCGATGGTCAGCGCGGTGTCCATGGGAACCAGCAGGCCCTCATACACGCATTTCACGATGGCGCGGGCGCCGGGATAATTGTCGTTGGTCTCCTTGCGGTAGAGCGAGGCGACAGCCGGCCAGACCTGCGCACCCTGGGGCGAGTACACCGGGCCGGAAGGCAGCTTGAAGCCCTTCTGGTCCCATGGCTTGACCGCGGAGAGGCCGGCTTTCAGCATCTCCTTGGCCTTGGCGACGAGTTCGTCCTGCGCCACGACGGCGTCGATCAGCTTCATGCCCCTGGCCTTGTCGGCCGTCAGGGTCGAGCCCTTCAGCAGCATCTGCAGGGCGCTCTGGGTATCTGTGAGGCGCGGCACACGCTGGGTGCCGCCGGCGCCGGGAAAGATGCCGACCTTGACTTCCGGCAGGCCCATCCTGGCGCCTTCCGCAGCGACCCGTCCGTGGCAGGCCAGCGCCAGCTCGAACCCGCCGCCCATGCAGGTGCCGTTGATGGCAGCGACGAAGGGCTTGCCGCAGGTTTCCAGCTTGCGCCAGATCCAGGACATGCGGCCGGCGCCGTCGAAGAGTGCGCGGATCGCCTTGTCAGGGTTCTCGCGCTTCTCCGCCTCGAAGCTCTCGAACATGCCGGACAGCATCTTCAGGTCGGCACCGCCGGTGAAGGATCCCGTTTTGCCGGAGGTGATGACGACGCCCTTGACCGCCGCGTCGGCCACCATCTCGTCGACCATGGCGTCGAACTCGCCCATCACCTCCTGGGTGAAGACGTTCATCGAGCGTCCGGGCATGTCCCAGGTGACGAGCGCCAGGCCGTCGCCGTCGACCTCGATGGTGAAGTTCTCGCTGTGCATCATTCGCTCCCAGATCGGATTGTCGTCTATCGATTTGCATGTCCCGCCAAGGCGTTGGCGCCGGCGGGGTCGTGAATTCTTCAGGGTTGCTAAACTAATAGGCCCTTACAACAGGGGCGTTCATCCGTTTCGAAGAGTTGCCGCCCATGTCCGCCACTGCCTGCCCCGGCTGCCAGACGTCCCGTCCCCTGGACTTCGAATTTTCGATGGCCTTCCAGCCGATCGTCGACATCAACTCCGAGCGGGTCTGGGGCTACGAGGCCCTGGTGCGGGGCATCAACGGGGAGGGCGCATACAGCATCCTCTCGCAGGTTTCGGCCGAACAGAAATATCGCTTCGACCAGGCCTGCCGGACCAAGGCGATCGCGCTGGCCGCCAAGCTCTTCCCGGCTGGCGAGCTGCCGCATCTGTCGATCAACTTCCTGCCGAACGCCGTGTACGAGCCGTCTGCCTGCCTGCGCGCCACCCTGGCAGCCGCCCGCAAGAGCGATTTCCCGCTGACCTCGATCATGTTCGAGTTCACCGAGAGCGAGGAACTGACCGACGTCGCCCATCTGCGGAACATCATCTGCGAGTACCGGAAGATGGGCTTCATCACCGCCATCGACGATTTCGGTGCAGGCTATGCCGGCCTGGGGCTTCTCGCCGACTTCCAGCCCGACCTGATCAAGATCGACATGAAGCTCGTGCGCGGCATCGATACCAGCCGTGCCCGCCAGGCGATCGTCGCGGCGACCCTCTTCGTCGCTCGCGAACTCGGGATCACCGTTTTGGCCGAGGGCGTCGAGACTGCGGCCGAGTTCATGGCGCTGAAAGCGGCTGGCGTGACCCTGTTCCAGGGCTACTACTTCGCCAAACCGGCCTTCGAGACGTTGCCGGCGCTGATGGTCCACCTGCAGGACATCGACATCCAGCGCGTCGCCTGATCGCCGCAACGCCAGCACGACGCCTCAGACCCGCTCGATGATCGTGGCGGTGCCCATGCCGGCGCCGATGCACAGGGTCACGAGCGCCGTCTGCTTGCCCTGGCGCTCCAACTCGTCGAGCACCGTGCCGAAGATCATCGCGCCGGTCGCGCCGAGCGGATGGCCCATGGCGATGGCGCCGCCATTCACGTTGATCCTGTCGTGGTCGATGTCGAAGGCCTGCATGTAGCGCAGGACCACCGCCGCAAATGCCTCGTTCAGCTCGAACAGGTCGATATCGCCGATGGTCATGCCGGCGCGCTTCAGGAGCTTCTCCGTCACGTCCACCGGGCCGGTCAGCATCAGTGCCGGGTCGGAGCCGATATTGGCGAAGGCCCGGATGCGGGCGCGCGGCTTGACGCCGAGAGCCTCCCCGCCGGCCTTGGAGCCGAGCAGCACGGCGCCCGCGCCATCGACGATGCCGGAGGAATTGCCCGCGTGATGGACGTGGTTGACCGCCTCGATCTCGGGATGGGCCTGGATGCCGACGGCGTCGTAGCCACCCATCTCGCCATGCATGGCGAAGGATGCGTTGAGGCTGCCGAGCGACTGCATGTCCGTGGACGGCCGCATGTGCTCGTCACGGTCGAGAATGATCAGGCCGTTCTGATCCTTGACCGGAACGACGGACTTCGCGAAGCGGCCTTCCTCCCACGCCCTGCCGGCGCGCTTCTGGCTCTCGACGGCATAGGCGTCGACGTCGTCGCGGGAGAAGCCGTATTTCGTGGCGATCAGATCGGCCGAGACGCCCTGGGGCATGAAATAGGACGGAATGCCAACGGACGGGTCCATGATCCAGGCGCCGCCGGACATGCCCATGCCGACCCGCGACATGGATTCCACGCCTCCGGCGATGACGATGTCCTCGGCGCCCTGGGCGATCTTGGCGGCGCCCAGATTCACCGCGTCGAGGCCGGAGGCGCAGAAGCGCGAGATCTGCATGCCGGGGGCGGCGAAATCGTAGCCGGCCTCGAAGGCGCTGGCGCGCGGAATGACCGAGCCGGCCTCGCCGACCGGGTCGACGCAGCCGAAAATGATGTCGTCGACGGTGCTGGTGTCGATGCCGTTGCGGTCGCGCAGGGCTTCCAGCACCTTGGCGCCGAGGCGCACGGCCGGCACCTCGTGCAGAGCGCCATCCTTCTTGCCGCGGCCACGGGGCGTGCGAACGTGATCGTAGATGTAGGCTTCGGTCATTCTGACCTCCCGATATGTTCTTGAATCATGATGCGCGGACGTCAGGCTGCCTCGACGCCTATTCGAATCCTCTGGCCAAGGAGCGCCAAGGCATTTTCGAGAGCGGCGACCTCATTGACGGCGTCCGGATCGAACAGCGCAGCGACTTCCCAATCCTTCAGCCCCGACATGTCCTGAAACCGATCCGGCGTGACGGACTGCCGACGCAAACTCTCGATCAGCGCGAGCTTCAGGACGTCGTCGGCATGAGGTGAGACCATCACGGTACCCTCAGCGGCCCGTGCCGGCATATCGCGATCCTCCGCGAGATATCCGCGGAGTGCCAAGCCAAGCGCATCGGCAGCCGACGCCAAAGCCTGGTGCCGGTCCGCCCCTGATGTGATCGCTTCGGGCACGTCGGGGAAGCTTACAACAACCCCGCCGTCGGGATCGTCCGTCAACTCGGCCAAGTAGCGGTAGTCACGCATTGGCGTTATCCATTCCCAGTTGCCTGCGCAGCGTGCGAACCATCAATGGTGTCAGTTCGCCGCTTTGGACCGTCGTGAAGCGTTCGCCGAGATGCACACGATAGTGGCTACCTTTGCCCCGCGTTTCAACGATCCGGAACGCCAGGCCACGTTTCATCGCCTCACGCCGTAGTTCCCTGATGAACTGCTCCCGATTCATCGTCCAACCCGCCTCGTCGAGACATCCTTCGGTTAGAACGCGTCGGCGTCCAGGGCCATCATCGAGTCCGCGCCGGTGGAGATGCGGGCCAGATGCGCGGCGCTCTCCGGCATCACCCGCTCCATGAAGAAGCGCGCGGTCACCAGCTTCTTTTCTAGGAACTCGGTCTGGCCGTTGGCACCGGCGGCGATCTTCTCCTGCGCCACCTTGGCCATGCGGCCCCACATGTAGCCGAGGGCGACGAGGCCGAAGAGATGCATGTAGTCGGTCGAGGCGGCGCCGGCATTGTCTGGCTTGGCCATGGCGTTCTGCATCAGCCAGATGGTCGCCTGCTGCAGATCGTTGAGACCCTTCTTCAGCGACTTGGTCAGTGGCGCCAGATTCTCGTTGCCGCGGTTTTCCTCGCAGAACTGGCCGACCTCGGCGAAGAACGCCTGCACCGCGCGGCCGCTATTGAGGCCGAGCTTGCGGCCGACGAGGTCGAGCGCCTGAATGCCGTTGGCGCCCTCGTAGATCTGCGCGATGCGGGCGTCGCGGACGAACTGCTCCATGCCCCATTCGCCGATATAGCCATGGCCGCCATAGACCTGCTGGGCCATCACGGCATTGTCGAAGCCCTTGTCGGTGAGGACGCCCTTGATGACCGGCGTCATCAGGCCCATCCAGTCGTCGGCCGCCTGGCGCTCGCTCTCGTCGTTGGCGCGATGCGACAGGTCGCCCTTCAGCGCCGTCCACAGGACCAGCGCGCGGCCGGCCTCGTTGATGGACCGGATGGTCATAAGGATGCGGCGGATGTCCGGGTGGACGATGATCGGGTCGGCCTTCTTCTCCGGTGCCTTGGCGCCGGAGAGCGAGCGACCCTGGATACGCTCGCGGGCATAGGTGACGGCGTTCTGGTAGGCCACTTCCGAGATGGCCAGGCCCTGTACGCCGACGCCGAGCCGTGCCTCGTTCATCATCGTGAACATGGCGCGCAGACCCTTGTGCGGCTCGCCGATCAGATAGCCGGTCGCGTCGTCGTAGTTCATGACGCAGGTGGCGTTGCCGTGGATGCCCATCTTCTCCTCGAGCGAGCCGCAGACGACGCCGTTGCGCTCCCCGGGATTGCCGTCCGCGTCGAGCACGAATTTCGGCACGATGAAGAGGGAGATGCCCTTCACGCCGTCCGGTGCGCCCTCGATGCGGGCGAGGACCAGATGGACGATGTTGTCGGACAGATCGTGTTCGCCGGCGGAAATGAAGATCTTCTGGCCCGAGATCCTGTAGCTGCCATCACCCTGAGGCACCGCCTTGGATCGGAGCAGGCCGAGATCGGTGCCGCAATGGGGCTCGGTGAGGTTCATGGTGCCGGTCCACGAGCCTTCGATCATCTTCGGCAGATAGGCCTGCTTCTGCTCGTCGGATCCGTGCACCGAGATCGCCGCGATCGCGCCGGCGGTCAGGCCCGGATACATGGCGAAGGCCATGTTGGCCGAGGACATGTATTCGGAGACGGCTGTCGACAGCGTATGGGGAAGGCCCTGGCCGCCATAGGCGGGGTCGAAGGGCAGGCTGCCCCAACCGCCTTCGCGGAATGTGTCGTAGGCGGCCTTGAAGCCCTTCGGCGTGGTCACCGAACCGTCGGCGGCGCGCGTGCAGCCCTCCAGGTCGCCGACGCGGTTCAAAGGCTGCAGGACCTCGCCGGCCACCCGGCCGGCCTCGCCGAGAATTGCCTCGACCACGTCGGGCGATGCGTCGGAGAATCCAGGGAGATTGTTGTAGCGGTCGAAGCCGAGCAGGTCGTTAAGGACGAACAGCGTGTCTTCGGTAGGGGCCTGGTAGGTCGGCATGCGATTCCTCCGTCTCGAGCGTCAACGCAGCTTATGGCTAACTTTGACGTAAACGTCAACGGAGGATCGGAAAAGGGAGATGCGCGACGATGTCGCAGAGCGGTGCGAGTCGTCGATGCGTGGCAGTGGATGACGCGGGGGAAGGCCGTCCAAAAAGGCGCCAAAGTGGGATGCGCGCCAAAATCATATCACGGCCGCAACGGGTAGGGGCGGCCCTTCCGGTGAAGAGCCGCCAGAAGCTTATTCGGTGACTTCTTTCAGCCGGGCCCGGACGTATTCGATCGACACGTCCATCGCGTGGATGGAATCCTCGATCTCGCGCTTCTGGTCGTGAAGGATTTCCTGCTGCTCCTCGAAGCGCTCAAGAACAACCTCGAGCTGTTTCCGCTTGCCGTTCGGCTGATGATAGATCTCGATCATCTGCTTGGCTTCCGTCAGCGAGAACCCGAGCGTCTTGGCCAGAAGGATCAGCCGCAGGCGCGTGCGGTCGTGGCGGCTGTAGAGGCGCGTCGTGCCACGGCGCTCGGGCGCCAGGAGGCCGCGATCCTCGTAGAAGCGCAGGGTGCGCAGGGTGACGCCGAATTCCTTCGACAGGTCGCCGATCTTGAACAGTTCCTTGTCGGTCGCCGCCTGGTCGTCGAGATTCAGCAGAAAACCGATGTCGATCGACGTCGTATCGTCTTCGCGCTCGGCAAGCTTCAAATTGGTCATTTCGTGAATTCCGTAACTGCGCATTCGATTGAATGGCTCGGGCCCGCAGGCCGGCGACTCATCCCGCTTCGGCGTCTTGCGCCATTGCTGCGCGAATAACGCGCGAATTGAGGCTGTTACAAGACGTTGCGTCAATTGACGGTCCAGCTTCGGGCCGGCTTCCGCTGTTATTCACCAATGAATCCGAAACGGGGTTAACCCGCCATTAACCCTGTTGAACGAATTTCGCTCCTGACACCATGGGGCACCGGAGCCGGGCCAGCGCGGCTCAAGCCGATCGGGATTTTGATATGGCCGAGAAGAAGTCGAAGTTGCCGCATGGTGGATCGCACCGCGACGATTCGTCCCTCGATACGCTCAGCCGAACCCTGGAAGAACTGGAACAGCGGCTGTCGCAGATGGCGACGGCCAAGACCACCCCTCGGCTGGTCGCCGATACGAGCCCCGACACGCCGAGCCCTGCCAGGGCCGCGACCCGCACCGCGCCCGCGGCAAGGCCCGCCCACACTTCGCGTCCGAACCGGCCGACCCTGTCGGAAGCGGTGTCCCAGATCGTCCTGCGCCAGCAGATGCTCGACCGCGATCGCAGCGACCTGAGCGAAGGCGAGGTGGTGCGTGCACCGGCACCCGTCGCAGCCGCCAGCAGCCGGGACGACCGGGCCGTTTCCGACATTTCCCGGGACCTGGAGCGCCTGCGCGCGGAACTGCGCGACGACATGAACCGCAGCCTGCAGACGCGGTTCGACGACATGCGGCATGCCTTCGACGATCTTCGCACCATGATCGCCGATCGCGCCAGCGCCGAGACGATCGAGGCGGAGATCGCGCGGGTCGACGACGGCCTGTCACGCATGGCCGATGGCGGTGCCGATCACGCGGCAGTGCGGTCGCTGCGCAAGGAACTGGAGGCCATGCGCGGGCTCGTCGGGGAGATGGCGCGCGAGGAGACCGTGAAGGATCTCGGCCGGCGCTGGGACGCGGTCGGGACCGAGTTCAACGACCGGGCCGAAGAAGACACGCGGGCCCGCCGCGACCTGAAGGACGAGCTGGAGCGCATACGCGTCTCTCTCGGCACGCTGGCCAGCGAGGATCACGTCAAGTCGGTCGAGCGCCGTCTCGACGAGTTCGAGGCGCGCCATGTGGCGGTGTTCCAGGAATTCGGCGAAGGCGGCATCTCGGAGATGCTGAAGACCGAGATGAACGGTCTGCGCGGCAAGCTGGAGACGTTGGCGTCGGAAAAGTCGATGCGGGCCGTCGAGGAGCGCTGGACCGCGCTCGAGGACAAGTTCGCGTCACGCGAGATCGAGGGCAAGATCGAAGCGATGTCGGGCCGCATGGAGCAGCTCGAGGCGGCTCTGGCGAAACTGCCCGAGACGCTGGCCATCGCGCCGTTGGAACAGCGGGTGCATGCGCTGGCCGTCGGGATCGAAGCGATCGCCAAGCAGCAGCAGGACGAATTCGAACTCGACCATTTCGCTCAGCTAGAGGAGCGTCTCGACGAGATTTCCCGCGCCATTGTCTCGGCGGCCAGCCGTGCCCCCGCAATCGACATGAGCCCGGTGGAGCGGATTGAAGCCCGGCTCCAGAGCCTGACGGCCCGCGTCGACCAGTTGGCCGAAGAAGGCGACACGCAGGTGCTGTCGGGCCGCATCGGGGAACTGTCGGAGCGGATCGAGTCGCTGGCCGACGGCTCGGCGGCCGCCGATCTCGCCGAACGCATCGAACGCTTCTCGACCCGACTCGAACATCTCATGCAGGCCAGCGAGGGATCGTCGCTCGAGGCCGTCGCCATCGAGAACCGGCTGCAGACGCTGGCCGAGCAGATCGAGGCCGCGTCGGCCTCGCGCGTCGATGACGACCTGGTGCGCTCGCTCGGCGCGCAAATCGCGCGCCTGTCGGACCAGATTGGCGAGGGCGGTGTGCCCGGCGCGATCGCCGATCCGGAACTGGACGAGCGCCTGGCCGATATCGAGCGCCGTCTCGACGAGAACCGCGATGCCATCGTCGCCTCGGCAAAGGCCGCGGCGGACGAGGCGATCCGGCAGATGCTGGAATCCGGTGACCTTCGCCAGGGCGAGCACGTGGCCCGGCTCTCAGAGGATCTGCGCTCGCTGGAAGCCCTGTCCCGCCAGACCGGCGAACAGTCCCAGGAATTCTTCAAGACGGTCCACGCGACGCTGATCCGGCTGGTCGAGCGCATCGACACCATCGACAGCGAGATGAGCCGGAGGACCCCCGCGCAGGACGACGGCGAAGCGTCTGCTCAGCATGCGCGCCATGTCCAGGCCGATCCGCAGGCTGCGGCCGTCGCGGTCCCGCACACGTCGAAAGGGCTTCGCGGGCTCCTCAGCCGCAAGGTCGGCGCAGGCAGGCAGCCGGCGAACGCCGATGCCGCCTCTGCCGGACGCGCCACTGCGCCGCGCCACGACGACGACCCGGAACTGATGGTCGCCGAATTTCCCGGCGAGCGCGGCGGAGCCCTGCGGTCGGTACCGCCGGTCGAAGCCCCTTCGCTGGATGCCGCCGACATCTTCGAATCCGACGAAGCCAACCGGCCGCTGGCCATCGGCTCCGGCACTCCGGACATCGCTGCGCTGCTGCAGCGTGTGCGGGCGCAGCAGGCCGGCCAGACCGGTGAGGCAGACGAGGGCGGCCGGGCCGACTTCATCGCCGCCGCCCGACGCGCCGCCATGGCCGCCGCATCCGAGGCCGAGGGCCTGCGGTCGGGCGAAACGGGCAACGAGGAAGACGGCGGCAAGGGCGGGGTCACCGACTTCATTTCGCGGCGTCGCAAGCCGATCCTGATGGCGATCGGCGCAGTGCTCCTGGCCCTGATGGCGCTGCCTCTCGGCCAGGTCCTCAACTCGTCCACCGATGGCGCCGAACTGGTCGCCGACGCAAACGCGCCGGAGCGCCTCGCCCCGCAGGCAGCCACGGCACCGCTCGTGGCCAGCAAGCTGCCCGACGATGCACCGGCTTCGCCGACCGAGGCGACCGACAGCACGGCAGGATCCCCCGCGCCGGCGAAGACCGCCACGACCGAAACGCGCACCGCCGAAGCCGGCAGCGAGACGCCGGACGGATTGTTGTCTCCGGCGGCCCTGTCACCCGACACATTCGGGCCGAACGCCATGGCGGGCGATTCGGCAGCGCGCACCGCGCCTGCCAAGGCGTCCGACACGCTGATCAGCCGTTCGCTGACCGGCGCGCCCGGCTCGGCCGATTTCCAGACCACCAGCGCCGATGTCGCCGCGGCCGGTGCCGCCGCCGCCAGCACGTCGGTCGGCCCGCTCCCGCCGATGCCGGAAGAGATCGGCACCGAGGCGCTCAAGGTGGCCGCCGGCGAGGGCGATCCGAAGGCGATCTTCGAGATCGGCCTGCGGTTGATGGAAGGCCGCGACACGGATCCACAGCCCGCGGTCGCCGCGAAATGGTTCCAGAATTCCGCCGAGCGCGGCTTCGCGCCGGCCCAGTACAGCCTCGGCACGCTCTACGAGAAGGGTAACGGCGTCGCGCGCGACACCGTGGCGGCGCGCGACTGGTATCTGAAGGCCGCCGAGCAGGGCAACATCCGCGCCATGCACAATCTGGCGGTGCTGTTCGCCACCGGGGTCGACGGGAAGTCGGAGCCGAAGCTGGCGGCGCAGTGGTTCGAGCGGGCCGCCGAACACGGCATGACCGACAGCCAGTACAATCTCGGCATTCTCTATGCCCGGGGCGCCGGCGTCGAGCAGGACCTGACGGAATCCTACAAGTGGTTCTCGGTCGTGGCGAAGGCCGGCGACAACGACGCCGGCCGCAAGCGCGACGAGGTCGCCAAGTCGCTGACGCCCGAGCGGCTCAAGGAAGCCGAGGCCAAGCTCGCCTCCTTCACGGCGAAGCCGCGCGACGAGGCGGTCAATACGGTCGACGTGCCGGCCGCATGGACGGACGGCACGGCCCCCATGCACACCTCGTCGGTCGACATGAAGCGGGCGATCCGCAACATCCAGGCGATCCTGATCAAGCTCGGCTACGAGCCGGGCGCGCCGGACGGGGTCGTCGGCGAGCAGACCACCGCCGCGATCAAGTCGTTCCAGAAGGAGGCCGGCCTGACGCCGGACGGCAGCATCGACGAGACGTTGATCCGCGCCCTTCTGGCGCGCAAGGACGGCTGACCGCGCGGTCGGGACGCATCCCGCATTTGACAGGCAGGGGGGTTCGGGCCAAGACGGTTCGGCCCCCTTTTCTTTGGCTCCATCAACCCATGAGCCGGACCGCCCGTGAACCTGTACCTCCCGATCGCGGAACTCTCGGTCAACATGGCCGTCCTCTTC
>NZ_JAZHLI010000069.1:0-18933 GCF_036549475.1 Aurantimonas sp. A2-1-M11
CACGGCATCCTCCCAACGGCGAAAATCCGCCGGCCAAGCGAAGAATCCATCGCAACCGCAAACGCAAGTGAACAATCAGACTACAAAAATTTCCAAATGCGATTCCCCTGGCCGCTTTGCCCTGTTCCCGCGACGATCGCGCCAGGAACCGGCCGCGCGTCGGCGGTCCGGCCGCTTCGCCCGCCTGGCCCCGACTTGCGGGGGGCCGGCCGCTTCGCTAGGTCGGGGCCATGTCAGCCGAGGCCAATCCCATGCATCCAAGAATCGCCGTCGTCGGTTGCGGGCAATGGGGCCAGAACCACATCCGCACCCTTGCCGAGATCGGCGCCCTGGCGGCCGTCTCCGACCGCAATCCGGACCGTGCCGCCGGCTTCGCCGAGCAGCACGGCGTTCGCGCCCTCGCCCCCGATGACGCGATCGCCTCCCGCGAGATCGACGCTCTGGTCCTGGCGCTGCCGGCTTCCGTGCACGGCGCCACCGCCCGCGCCGCCTTTGCCACCGGCAAGGATGTCCTGATCGAAAAGCCGATCGCGCTCGATCCGGACGATGCTGAACGCACGGCCGCGGCGGCGCGCGCGGCCGGCCGGCTGCTGATGGTCGGCCATGTCCTGCGCTTCAACCCGGTCTTCCGGGCCCTGTGCGACGAAGTCGCAGCGGGCCGGATCGGCACGTTGCGGCACATGATCTCCACCCGCCTGGGGCTCGGCCGCTTCCTCGGCATGGATGCGGTCTGGGATCTCGCCCCCCACGATCTGTCCATGGTGCTGCACCTGGCAGGCGCCCATCCGGACGACGTCTCCTGCCGGCGCCGCACGGTTCTCAGCGATGCGGCCGACATCGCCGACATCACCCTGGAATTTCCCGGCGGTCTCGGCGCCGAGATCCATGTCTCGCGCGTGTCGCCCTATCGCGACCGGCGCTTCTCGGTGATCGGGACGGAGGGGATGCTGACCTTCGACGACCTGGCGCCCGAGGGGCAGAAGCTCGCCTTCTATGCCCACAAGGTCTGGCGCACCGAGACCGCCTTCGCCTTCGACAATGCCCCGGCGCACTATCTGGAGACCGAACCGGGCATGCCGCTCGACCGGGAACTGCGGCACTTCATCGAATGCATCGGTACGCGGGCCGAGCCGGAGACCGGCGCCGACGAGGCCGTCGAGACGGTGCGGATCCTCTCCCTCGCCTCGCCGCTGGCGCCACCCGCCGACGATTGATCCGTGGCCCCAAGGCGGCCGACGCCGCCGCGCGCTGCTCGGTCGCCCTGATTATCCTGCGGCCAGCGCTGGCGCCGCGACGCGGGCTGCCTGCGGCCGGTCGGTCTCGCTGATCACGCCGCCGCCCAGCACTTCGGCGCCCACGCCCTCGCCGGCGTAGAAGACGCAGGCTTGCCCCGGCGCCACGCCATCCTCGCCCGAGGCGAGTTCGACCGTCCACTCGCCCTTGTCCACCATGAGGCGAGCCGGTGCCGGCGGACGGGTCGAGCGCACCCGCACGAAGATCTCTGCGTCGGAGGCCGCAAACTCCGCCGGGTCGTTGCGGCCCAGCCAGTTGACGTCGCGCAGCCGCAGCCGGCGGGTCGCCAGCGCTTCGCGCGACCCCACCACCACCTGCGCCGTCGCCGGATCCAGCGCCACGACATAGAGCGGATCGGCCGCGGCGATGCCCAGGCCCCGGCGCTGGCCGATCGTGTAGTGGACGATGCCTTCGTGCCGGCCCAGGCGCCGCCCGTCCAGATGGACGATGTCGCCGGGCTCGCTGGCTTCCGGCCGCAGCCGGCGGATCACGTCGCTGTAGCGCCCCTTGGCAACGAAGCAGATGTCCTGGCTGTCGGGCTTGGCCGCGACGACGAGCCCGTGGCGCTCCGCCAGCTCCCGCGTCTGCGGCTTGGTCAGCCCGCCGAGCGGAAACCGCAGGAAGTCGAGCTGGTCCTGCGTCGTGCCATAGAGAAAATAGCTCTGGTCCCGGTCCAGGTCGCGCGGCCGGTACAGGCTGCGATGCGCGCCGTTCTGGCGGCTCTCGATGTAGTGCCCGGTCGCCAGCACGTCGGCGCCCAGATCCTGCGCCGTCGCCAGGAGGTCGCGGAACTTGACGGTCTGGTTGCAGGCGACGCACGGAATCGGCGTCTCGCCGGCCAGGTAGCTGGCCGCGAAGGGGTCGATCACCGCCTTGCGGAACCGTTCCTCGTAGTCGAGCACATAGTGATGAATGCCGAGGGTCTCGGCGACGCGGCGGGCATCATGGATGTCCTGCCCGGCGCAGCAGGCGCCGGCGCGGCGCGCGCCCTCGCCCGCATCATAGAGCTGCAGCGTGATGCCGACGACGTCGTAGCCCTCCGCCTTCAGGATGGCCGCGACGACGGAGGAGTCCACCCCGCCGGACATGGCGACGACGACGCGCGTTTCGGCTGGTGGCTTCGGCAGATCGAGACTGTTCGACATCGGCCACTCCGGCAGCGTGTTCGAATTCATGGGAATGTGGGTACGGAAACGCACGGGTTCTAGCCGGTCGGGCGGCACGAATGCAAAACCCCTGTGGCCGGAGCATGACGGCCGGCGCCGACTCGGCCCTGTCCGACGACTTTCTCGACGCCCTGTGAGGACGCCGATAGCGCCCGCAACGCGCGTCGAATGACGGCCGCCCGAACAAAATTCCAGCTGATTTGCGGAAAGCGTCACCGGCTTTCGGCCGGAAAGCCCTGATTCCAAAGGCGGTCCGGCAATTGGTTCAAACTCTTATCGAAACCTTACGCGACGCTTGACGAATTTTTCAGGAGCAGCGTTCTAGGTTGGGGCTCGATTAGGTCTTGAGTGTTGTAGAGAGTACAATGACCGATCAGGTTAGACCACGCGTGAAGTACGTCATCGGCCCCGACGGCAGCCCGTTGACGATTGCCGACCTGCCGCCATCCAACACCAGGCGTTGGGTCATCCGCCGCAAGGCGGAGGTCGTTGCCGCCGTGCGCGGTGGCCTCCTCAGCCTCGACGAGGCCTGCTCGCGGTACACGTTGACCGTCGAGGAGTTCGTATCTTGGCAGATGTCCATCGACCAGCATGGGCTCGCCGGACTGCGCACGACGCAGATCCAGGAATATCGCAAGAAGTCCGACCTTCACTGAGGGCCGGATAAGAGCCCCGCATCAGGCGGGGCTCGCAGTACCCGGCGGGAGCGCCGTCCGTCCGACAGGACGCACGAGGGACGCTCCACACGTTTGAACCCTTGCATCGGGCCGCCCGCCTGCCAGGCACCTGATCGGCCCGCGCCGGCTGCCCTTCGGGTCCGGCACAGCGATCGGATCGGCATCCACACGACGGACATCACGATCGCAGCGGCCTCGCCCCGGATCGCGCGACCGCGTCCGCCTTGCCCCCCGCTCTCCTTACCATCCGCCGCTTGCGCGACCTCACCGGTCCGCAAACACGCAGATGCCGGCGCGCCGATCCGGCGCCCCGGCATTGTCCGGCAATGATCCGTCCTTCTTGCGCGCCGCCCGCCCCTGTCGCGACCTGGCGCCGGGGGCGGACGAACGGCCTCGTGGCCGGCGCGGGGCCCGTTCAGCCGACGGCTTCGCGGCGCTCGTCGTTCTCCTCGCGCGGGCCGTCGCGCAGTTCGAGCTTTTCGGCATGCAGATGCTCGGCTTCCGCCTCTTCCAGCGCCAGCTTCGCCGCGCTGATCTGGACCTTCAGATCCTTGACCGAATTGGTCAGATTGTCCCGGCGCGAACGCGCCGCCTTGGCGAAGGTCGGATAGGCGAAATGGCTCACGTCGGTGATCCCGGCCTTCTTCTCCTCGTTGGAAATCTGATGATCGAGCTCGCCCGCCATCCGGGCGAACTCTCCCATCATCAGTTCGAGCTGCTCGAGCTGACGACGCTTTTCGCTGACCTTGAAACGCGTCAGTCGCACCAGGTTGTCACGCTTCATCACTCAAACTCCAGATGACGGGCGCTCTCTGACGGCCCGGAAAAGATGCTGCGGACGGTTTTGGGCAAGCCTCGTAAGCTATGCGTTTAACCGTCTGTTTACGCGCACCATTAATCATAGGGGTGAGGATTTAAGGCTGGGTAAACCGAACACGCCGACTTTGGCGCATCGCTCTCACAGGCGGCGCACCCCCGTCGCACCACTGGAATATCAGGCCTTTCATCATGAAGCAGATGCCCGCGACCCGGCCGCCAGATCGGATTGAGAGCATTTGTTAACCACTTCGTGCCACTTTTGGGCCGAACTTTAGACAAACCGGGGCCATGCCGTTCGCCCGAATCGGCATGGCTGGGCTAAGAGGAATTTCTGATGCGCGTTCTTTTGATCGAAGATGACAGCGCGGTCGCGCAGAGCATCGAGCTCATGCTCAAGTCAGAGAGCTTCAACGTCTACACGACCGATCTAGGCGAAGAAGGCGTCGACCTCGGCAAGCTCTACGACTACGACCTCATCCTTCTCGATCTGAACCTGCCGGACATGTCGGGCTACGAAGTCCTGCGCACCCTGCGCCTGTCCAAGGTCAAGACGCCCATCCTGATCCTGTCCGGCATGGCCGGTATCGAGGACAAGGTCCGGGGCCTGGGCTTCGGCGCCGACGACTACATGACCAAGCCGTTCCACAAGGACGAGCTGGTCGCCCGCATCCACGCCATCGTCCGCCGCTCCAAGGGCCATGCCCAGTCGGTCATCAACACCGGCGACCTGACGGTCAATCTCGATGCCAAGACCGTCGAGGTGAACGGCCAGCGCGTGCATCTGACCGGCAAGGAATATGCCATGCTGGAGCTGCTCTCCCTGCGCAAGGGCACGACCCTCACCAAGGAAATGTTCCTCAACCACCTGTATGGCGGCATGGACGAGCCGGAGCTGAAGATCATCGACGTCTTCATCTGCAAGCTGCGCAAGAAGCTGTCCACCGCCACCGAAGGCAAGAACTATATCGAAACCGTCTGGGGCCGCGGCTACGTGCTGCGCGAGCCCGAAGTCGCCCGCGGCGCGGCCTGACACCGGATCGCTCTTCATCTCTGAACAGTTTCCGACGGCCTGCCGGGGTTTCCGCAGCGGGCCGTTCGGCATGCGGCGCAGCTCATCGCACCGCCAGCGCAGGGCCTCCGACCGATACCGCGGCGATGCCGGTGCTCACGCAGCGGACGCCGATACGGTCGCGCCGGCCGGCTGCATGAACGGCGTCAGCCAGCCTTCCAGCGCCTGACGATCGAACGGCTTGTAGATGTAGGCGGTGGCCCCGGCGCGGCGCAGCCGGGTCATCAGGCCCAGATTGGCTTCCACGATCGCGCCCAGGATGACGATCGGGCGGCCATTGGCCTGCTCCCGGATCTGGCGCACCAGGTCGACGCTCATCGAATCCTCGGTCGAGGCGGCGACGATCGCGATCTCCGGCATACCGTTGCTCTCGATCCAGCGCAGCGCCTCGTCGCTGTTGGCGACGCCCTCCACCGACAGTCCCATCTGGAACAGGATGCGCGAGGCCACCTTCCGGATGACCGGCGCCGGGTCGACGATCAGACAGCTTTGCATGGGCCCGAACCTTTCCTATCGGCACCCGGACGGTCGGTCCGGTGCACCTTCATGGTGGATCAGTCCTAGCGCAGCAAGTTTGCAGTTTCGTTCAGGAACAGGGGTAACTATATCTAAACGGCGCCGCGTCAGGCCACCGTGAACAGCACCGAGCCCTCGGTCTTGTCGTGCGCGACCGTCAGGCCGGATTCCTGCGCCAGGAACAGCGTGTAATAGGGCTGGATCGTCTGGGCATCCATCGCCTCCTGGGCGACGTCGCCGTTCAGCAGCGCCATCAGCCGCGGCTGGATGCGGATGCGGTCGCCGGTCGCGCGCACCGTGGCCCGCGGCGGGTCGATCGATTCGATCACCACCTTCACCTCCCCGCCCCGGCTGATCGAGGCGTTGGCCAGGACGACCAGGTTGAGGATGATCTTCACGAAGTTCTTGCCGACATAGCCGGGCTCGCCCTCCCAGACGAGTTTCGCCTTCTCGTGGTTCATGTAGCCGCCGGCGACGGTCTTGGCATCGTTCAGGTCGATCGTCGCCGTCTGCGATCCGGCGGCACCGAAGGCGATGCGGGCAAATTGCAGCTTGGCCACCGCCGATTTCAGCGAATGGCGCACCAGCTCCATCGATTCGGGATCGTTCGGCATGTCGTCCAGCAGTTCCAGACCGCTCTGGATTCCGAACACCGGCGAGATAATGTCGTGGCACAGCTTGCTGGACAACAGCGCTGCGAGATCGGCGGCCGACAGTTCGGGAAGAGTCGTCATGCAGGAGATTCCGTTCGATCGAGCCAGATGGGACAAGCGGCGAATCAGCCGTCTCGCTTTGGCCCAAAGCATGGGTTCCAGCCCGGAATCCGTCAACCGAGCGCCGTCCGATCGCACGCCATCACGCCATTGTCCGCGCGTTAGGCGATTGGAAAGCATGTTTTGGTCAAATGCCGGATATCGCGTCGCAAGCGGGTCCGGGTTCGCTCCTTGACCATCCGCGCCCGCCCTGTCGAAAGGAACCGAACATGCATGCCATCACAGAGGCGGTCCGCAGGATCGTCTTCGCCGTAGTCGCTGCATTCCTGGTCGCAGGCTTTGCGGCATCCACGCCGGCCCGCGCGCAGGCCGGCAACGGCGGCTACAATGTCGACGAGGTCATCAACACCGGCCACAAATTCTTCGGCACCACCTCCGGCAGCCTCGCCCAGGTCGTCGAGCAGGCCTTCCAGCGCTTCGGGTTGCCGAACGGCTACATTCTCGGCGAGGAAGCCGCCGGCGCCTTCTTCGGCGGCCTGCGCTTCGGCGAGGGCACGCTCTTCACCAAGAATGCCGGCGAGCACCGCATCTTCTGGCAGGGTCCCTCGCTCGGCTTCGATGTCGGCGGCGACGGCGCCCGCACCATGATGCTGGTCTATGACCTGCCATCGGTGGAGGCCGTCTACGGCCGCTTCGGCGGCGTGTCCGGCAGCGCCTATCTGGTCGGCGGCCTCGGCATGACCGTGCTGGTGCGCGACAACATCGTGCTGGTGCCGATCAAGACCGGCGTCGGCGCGCGACTGGGCGTCAATCTCGGCTATCTGAAGCTGACGCCGATGCCGACCTGGAACCCGTTCTGAGCCGACGATCCTGCGGCGGTCCGCCTGTCGGGCCGCCGCGAGCGTTGCCGGAAGAGCATACCGGCCCGCGAAATTCGCCGGGACGAGGGTCGTGAACGGCCCCTTATGCCGCGTCGTGCGTTATAAGGGCATCGAAAGCCCCCTGCGTAGGTCCCCATGATCGCTTCCGGCCTGATCTTCCTGTTCGGCTTCCTTGCCGCCGCCCTGTTGGCACTGCTCGTCTCGCCGCTCGTCTGGCGCCGCGCCACGCGCCTGGCCCGGCGCGAGTTCGAGGCCACCATCCCCGCCAGCGCCAACGAGATCCGCGCCAGCTACGACCATGTGCGCGCCCAGGCGGCGCTGGACTCCCGGCGCCGCGAGATGGAGGCCTTCGCGGTCCGCGAAAAGGCGGCGCTGGAGCGGGCCGAGGCCGGCCGGGTCGCCGTCGAGAATGCCGAATTGCGCCGCAACAACCGCGTCCTCACAGAGACCGTCGAGCAGAATGTCGCCGATCTGAAGGATCTCTCTGCCGCCGTCGACGCCCGCGAGCAGGACGTGCGCAAGCTCGAGGAGGAATTGCGCGAGACGCAGCACGATCTGGATCTGCGCACCGAGGAAATGGATGCGCTGTCCGACCGCTTCCGCGAACTGACCGGCATCGCCGAGGATCGCAAGCTGAGCATCGTGTCGCTCGAGACCCGGCTGGAAGAGGCGCAGGACGACGTCCGCGCGCAGGAGCGCCTCGGCCGGGAGCGCGACAATGTGATCGACCGGCTGCGCAGCCAGGTGAGCGCCCTCGACGCCGGCCTCGAGAAGGAAAAGGCGACCGCCCGCAAGCTCGACGAGAAGGTCATCCGCCTCACCGCTCGGCTCACCGACATGGACGAGGGTGTCGCCCTCCACGCGGGCAGGCGTGATGACGTCGCCGACGGGCCGGCTCAACGCCCGCCGCGTGCAAAGCCTGCCACGACGCCTGACAGCGCAGCGTCCGTCGCCGGCACCGAGGCCGTCCGCCTCAGGCTGGAGCAGGAACTCGATCTGCCGGCGCATCCCTTGACCGAGGATGCCGATGAGGAAGACCTGCGCGAGCGCATCAGCGACATCGCCGCACGGGTGATCCACCTCACCGGCAAGGCCGAAGGCCCCGATTCCGTCATCGAGCGGATCCTGGCGGCTGACCGATCCGACAGGACCGGCCCGGCCGAGGGTCGTCATCCGACCCTGGCGGACCGAGTCCGGCGGCTGCGCGCCGACGAAGCGGGCACGACCGGCCAGGCCGCCGAATAGCTTTCCCGGGCCGAACCGCCCTCGCTGCCCTTCAAGGCTTGCCATCGTATCGACGGCAAACCTTCCCGCGCCACGCGCCCGGCCATCATCTCCGCTGTGAATTGCCGGCAAACAGATGGTGCAGGACGATCGCCGCGGAGGTCGCGACATTGAGGCTGTCGAGTCCCGGTGCCATGGCGATCCGTACGGTCTCCACCTGCCCCATCAGCGCCGGCGACAGCCCCGCCCCTTCCGCCCCCAGACACAGTGCCGTCCGGCCGCCCGTCGCCAGGTCGCCGAGGAGAGCCTCGCCGCCGGGCGACAGCGCGATGGCGCGATAGCCGGCCGAGCGACACAGGGCCACGAGTTCCTCGCCCGTCCCCTCCCGGCACCAGGGCACGGTCAGCGCGGTGCCGACGGACACCCGCAGCGCCTTGCGATACAGGGGATGGCAGGTGGTCGCGTCGCAGAGCACCGCGCCGGCCCCGAAGGCTGCGGCATTGCGGAACACCGCTCCCAGATTGTCGTGATTGGACAGGCCGACGGCGAAGACGATCGGTTGCCCGCCGGCCGCCGCGACGATCTCCGCCGCCCCCGGCCGGGTACCGCGCTCGGTGCCATGGGCCAGCACGCCCCGATGCACGGCAAATCCTGCGATGGCGTCGAACACCGCCTGCTCCGCCACATGGATCGGCACCTCGGCCGGAAACTGTGCCAGCCGTTCGGCCAGTCCCGCCATCCGGTTGCGCAAGATCAGCAGCGATGTCGCCTGGAAGCGCCGCGACGCCAGCAGCTGGTCGAGCACCACCGTGCCCTCGGCGATGAAGCCGTCGCGGCCGACGAGATCCCGGTCGCGCACGTTGCGAAACGGCTCGACCCGCGCGTCGTCGGGGTCGTCGATGGCAATGGTCGAAAGAGGCAGCGGCATTGCGAATGCTGTATCCACGCGAAAGGGGGAGCGATCTCCCCGGGGTTGGTTCTTGAACCATTGAACGAGGGAAGGCCGCAGACGACGCACAAGCCTGGAGAGATCGGCGCGACGCTCCGACAGGTTGATTGTCCTGATTCACAGCCGCCGCGGAACGGCACATTATCTGCACCGGCCCAGGCCCGGATGGTTCGGGCTCGTCGCGCAGCCAACGTCGCTGGAACGAGCGTTCGAACATACCCGAAAGCCGCTGTCTTGGCCTCGCGTCAGGCGGCGGCAAGCTTTTTCTTGGGATCGTGGAAAGGACGTTCCACGATCGTGGCCCGGGCCGGACCGGAATCTGCAAGAACTTCGACCTCCGTGCCGATCTGCGAAAATTCCGCGGCGACCATGGCCAGAGCGATGTTCCGCTCGAGCCTCGGCGAGTACACCGCAGAGGTGACCTTGCCGATGGCGCCACCGTGCTTTTCGATGGTCCAGAAAATGGTGTTGGGACCTTTCAGTGGCGGTCCTTCGATGACCAGCCCCACCTGTTGGCGGCTCACACCTTCTTCTTTTATGCGGCGCAGCGCTGCCTTGCCGATGAAGTCGGCCTCCATGTCGAGATCCACGAGCCGGCCAAGGCCCAGCTCGAAGGGGTTCGTCTGGATATCCGCGTCGGCGTGATAGGACAGCATGCCGCCTTCGATGCGACGGATCGACGAGGTGTGTCCCGGTTTCAGACCGAAAGGTTCCCCGGCGGCCATGATCGTTTCCCACAGCTCGTCGCCGCGCGATCCGTCCCGCAGGTAGAGCTCATAGCCCAGTTCGCTGGACCATCCGGTCCGCGACACGATCAGCGGGATGCCGTCCAGCTCCAGCTCGCGCAGCCAGTAGTATCGCAGATCCATGATGCCGTCGCCGAAGAGCGCCTTCATCACCTCGCCGGATTTCGGACCCTGCAACTGCAAGGGCGAGACATCCGGCTCGTGGATCGCGACATCCAAACCGGCATGCACGGCCACGCCCTGTGCCCACAGCAGGATGTCGCTGTCCGCCAGCGAAAGCCAGAAGTGGTCTTCCGCCAGCCGCAGCAGGATCGGATCATTGAGGATGCCGCCGTCGGCGTTGGTGATCAGGACGTATTTGCACTGCCCCACGGCCATCTTGGAAAGATCGCGCGGGGTCAGCATCTGAACGAACATCGCGGCATCCGGGCCGGTGATCTCGACCTGCCGTTCCACAGCCACGTCGCACAGGATCGCCTCGTTCACCAGGTTCCAGAAGTTCCGTTCAGGATCCCCGAAATCCCGCGGGAGATACATGTGATTGTAAACGGAAAACGCCTTGGCACCCCACCGGACGGTTGCGTCGAAATAGGGAGATTTGCGGATCTGCGTGCCGAAACCGAGATCGTCTTGCTGCGCCATGAATGTCGACCTCCCGCGACAACGGCCGAACCAGCCGTGACGCGTGTGAACGGCGTGTACGCCGGACCTCGATTCCGGCCTGATCTGGACCGAAATCTCTTCTCGAGAAGACCAGATGCTCGACCGGGCGACCTCGTGCTTCGAAGTCAGCCACCTTGCCTGCGGCGTCAGTGGCCATCGAAGGCATGGTAGATTCCGAAAGATCCGACGATAACAAGGCTCCATGCCCAGATCACGTCGAGATTGAACCACGTCCGCGACAGGAACTTCAGTCCGAGGTAGAAGTAGATCGCCGCGGCGATCAGTCCACCTGCAATGGTCATGGCAGCCGTATGCGCCAGGGCCACGATGAAGGCGGACACGACGTTCTGCCCCATCAGTTCCTGCGCGGCTTCGTGGCCACCGTCTCCCGCGTCGATCCCGCAAATCCCGAGATAGATCGGCACCAGCATCAGCCCGGCCCCGTGCGCCATCGCGGCCAGGAACGACCAAAGCACCAGCCGTGTGGGATGGATCCGGGCGAGCAATCTGGGGTGTCGGCGATTGATCAGCAGGTAGAGGCCCATGGCGACGACCAGCAGGCCGGCACCGATGCGGATCTCGATCTGCCCGGTGACCAGGACGGTCATCATCGAGAATGGCAGAAGGATTGCCAGCATTGCCAGCAAATGCCCGGCGGCCAGCGCCCCGATGGCCCGGGCCATCGCCCGGTGCCGACCTTCCATCAGGCCGGCAGATACCGCGAGCGGCCACCCCATGCCGGGATTGATGCCGTGGTACAGCCCGGAGAAGATGACGGCTCCCCAGAGAGCCGCCATGGTGCTTGTGTCGAGTTCCATTCAGACGTTAGGATAGCAGAAGCTGTCAGTCGAGCAGTCACCGCCCTCCAGCCGGATCTGGTGGGCGCGATAGCCCTTGGGGAAATCGATGTAGAAATCGGGGTCGAGCGTCAGCCCGCCATTCTCGCCGACACGGGCCATGACCATCTGGCCGCCGGCTTGCCCGGGGTAGAACTGCTCGTCCCATGTGGAATAGAGCGAGTTTGTCCAGAAGACCCGCTTGCCGTCGCGGCTGATCTCGACCATCTGCGGACCGAGGGCGAAATCGCCCCCGCCGGGGTGCTTTGTATTGCGGGCGATGCCGCCCAGTTCCACCTTTCCGGTCAGCACCGGGTTCATCGGGTCCGATACGTCGTACTGGTGCATCTCGCCCATGCCCCAGCAGGCGACATAGAGAAACCTGTCGTCGAGGCTGAGGTCGATATCCGTGACCAGAGGTGGCACCGCGCCGAACCCTTGCAGCAACGGCGGCAGGTTGGCCGGGTCCTCGGGACGGGGGTCGATGGTGATGGTCTTCTTGGCCTGCCAGGTGCCGTCCTCGCCGCGCCACCAGGTGAAGATCGCGCCTTGCAGATTGGTCGTGTCCACCACCACGCCGCAGAACCCGTAGGATTTCTTGGGGTCATGCGCCGGTCGGATTTCCAGCGCCATCTGATGGTTTTCACCGAGGTCGATGGTCTGGATGTTCTTGCGCTTGCGCAGGTCCCAGAAGTGGATCGAGTGGCCGTATTTGTTGGACAGAAGATCCTCGGCCACGAGGCCGTTCTCGAATTGCGGGGGCAGGCCCCATTCGGAGCTGACCATGTAGTCCTGCGGCAGGTTCCACCAGAAATCGTAGTGCTTGTCCTGCTTGCCCCGGTCCATCTCATACTGGCCGATGATCTCGAAGGTCTCGCAATCGATGATGAAGATGCCCGGAGGCCCGTCGGTGCCATCCGCGCCGCCGCCGCCAAGGGTCGAGACATAGATCCCCTCGGGCCCGCAATGAATGGTGTGGGGGCGCGAATAGCCGGTCTTGGCGAAGACCTCCTCCGGCTCGATGATCTTGTGGATCTTGGCCTCCAGGGGATCTTTCACGTCGACGATGTAGATGCGAGAGGACCGGATCCCCGGCACGATCAGGTAGCGCCGCTCGAGGAAGGCGTGACCGGACAGCGGCGACAGCGAAGACGAGCAGGCGTTCCAGCCGAAATGATGAAACTCGTCGCCCGTGTTCGGCATCAGGACCGAGTGCACGATGGTGCCGTAGCTGTCCGATTTCGGATTCAGATCGATGACCGCGATCCCGTCGGGCTGCGACCCGTCGGGGCTCAGCATCACGGTGAAGCCGTAGTTTTCCACAGGGGCCTGCATGGCAAGTTGCGCGGTGGCATGAAATGTCGGATCCGGTCTGATCGTCATGTCTTCCTCCCTTGATTGAAATGCCGGTGACGGGTGGTCTCGATTGGTCTCCCCTTGTTCTGGCGCTGTGGCGACGGCCTCCTCAAACCGCGGCCACGTTGCACAATTGAATGGCCCCGCTGGTGCGGCCGGCCAGATGGATGAGTTTCAGCCCGATCTCGGAACGGTATGCCGGTCCAAAGCGCCGGATCGGCCCCACCACCCCCACGCTGAAGAGCGCACCGATATTGCCGATCGCGACCGGTGCCGCCACGCTGGCAATCCCGAGGTCGATCTCCTGATCGCAATCGGCGAAGCCGCGTTCGACGATCCGGGCAAACTCCGCGCGCAGTTCCGCCTCGGTCGTCTTGGTGTGTTCGGTATAGGCCTTGAGGCTGCCATGGATGATGCAGTTCTGGAATTCCGGCTCGGTGAAGGCTGCAATGGCCTTGGAACAGGAACAGGCATGCATCGGGCGCACCCCGAGCCCGGGATGAACGAAAGCGCGCCCGGGATCGCCGGGCGTTTCCACATGGATGATCTCCACCTGGCTGTTTCGAAAGCGGGCAAGGAAGACGGTTTCGTTGAACTGGATCGCTGCGGCCTTGAGCAGCGGTGCGGCCGCCTTCCGCACATCCACGTCGGAATTGCCGAGAAGCGCGATCCGGATCAGGCGCTCACCGATGACCACGCGACCGTCGCCCGAGGGGGACTCGACAAGGCCTTGATCCTGAAGCGTCTGAACCAGCCTGTAGCAGGTCGGCTTGGGCAGACCGGACGCCTTCTGGATTTCCGCTGCGGAAACCGGCCGGCCGGCCACGGCGATGATCTCCAGAAGCGTGATCAGGCGGTCCAGATGCATGTTGACGGCGCCATCTCAATATACGAGGCTGAGTCTTACTCTACGATACGTTTTTTCGGAAACGCAAGCAAAACAGTGAGGCTTCGGGAAGATTCGCACACGTCCCGCGGTCGTCACCGGCCAGCTCCGCGCCGCGTTCCGACAGCCGGTGACCGGAGACGACCCCGGCAACATTGCCGCGGATAGATCACGCAAGGGCACCGGCAGTACGGACAGATCCCGAGGCAAAAGGGCGTTGCATGTTTCAGGTGTTCTCCGGGGTCTGGGCCCTTCTGATCGGCATTGTGTTGATCATGCTGGGCAATGGGATGCATTTCACCCTCATTGGCCTGCGCGGCGGGATCGAGGAGTTCTCCGCCGCCGAGCTGGCCATCGTCACCTCGGGCTATTTCGTGGGCTTCCTGTCGGGCGCGCGCTACACGCCGGTGCTGATCCGGCGTGTGGGGCACGTGCGGGTCTTCGCGGCGCTGGGCAGCTTCATGTCGGCGGGGCTGATCTCCTTTCCGCTGCTGACCGAGCCCTGGGCATGGACGCTGCTGCGGCTGCTCGTGGGCTTCTGCATGTCGGGGATCTACGTCGCCGCGGAGAGCTGGCTGAACAACGCCGCCACCAACGAGACGCGCGGCAAGATGCTGTCGGCCTACATGATCGCGCAGACGCTAGGCATCATCGGGGCGCAGGGATTGCTGTCGCTCGGCGACGCGGGGACCTCCGTGCTCTTCATCGGCGCCTCGATCCTCGTGTCGATCTCGTTCGCGCCGATCCTCCTGTCCGTCGCTCCGGCGCCGGTGGTCGAGGTCGCGAAGCCGATGCCTCTTCGCAAGCTCTTCCTGGGCTCGCCGCTGGGCACTGTGGGAATCTTCCTGCTCGGCACGATTTACGCGACGCAGTCGGGAATGGGGGCGGTCTTCGGCACCCAGATCGGGCTCAGCGCATCGCAGATCGCGCTGTTCGTCGCGATGCTGTTCGCAGGTGCCCTGTTGCTGCAATACCCGATCGGCTGGCTCTCGGACCAGATGGACCGGCGCAAGCTGATCTTTGCCGCGGCCTGCATCGGCTTGGCCTCCTGCACGGTGGGCTGGGTCACCGAAGGCGGCCTGTGGCCCTTGATGGCCGCCGCCTTCTTCGCCGGCGGGGTGACGACGCCGCTCTACGCCCTGCTTCTGGCCTACACGAACGATTTCCTCTCCGCCGACGAGATGCCCGCCGCATCCGGGGGGCTGGTCTTCACCTTCGGCCTGGGCGCCATCGGGGGACCGCTGGCCACCGGCTGGGCCATGCAATCGATCGGCCCCTTCGCATTCTGGCTGGTGCTCGGCGCGACCTTCGGGGCAATCGCATTCTATGCACTGTATCGCATGACGAAGCGGTCGCCCGTCCCGGTGAGCCAGACCGAAAGTTACCTCGGCGTGCTGCCCACCGCCTCGCCCGTGGCGGTGGAGGCGGCAGGTGCCTGGGCCGCCGAACAGGCCGAGGCCGAACGCGAGGCCGACGCCCAGTCCTGATTGCCGTGGAGGTGCCGCGCGAAGAGGCCCTGGCAGGACGACATTCGAGGGAAGCTGTGGCGCGACACAGGGTTTGTGTGCAGCCGGTGACCGGCCCGGCTTCACGTCATCGCCGGCTCAGTCCGGCAGATCGAATTGCGGGGTTCGCGTGGCCTTGTCCATCTGGAAGGTCACCTGCGTCGCCTTCCAGTCGTCATAGGGCTCGTTCGGCGGGTCCAGAGGGAGGCATCGCTTCATCGCGCGCACGGCCGCGTCCCGCAGCGTCCGTTCGACGGCATTCGCCGGCACGTAGTCGGTGCTGGCCTCCCGGAGGTGTCCGTCCGGCTCGAGATGCAGGGTGAAGGTAATGGGTCGGACCGATGTGGCCGGCTCGGCCGATGGCGACGTCCAGCACCGCTTCACCTGTACCTCGATGCTGGCCACCGGCTTCTGTGCCAGGGCGACAGGCGGAGCGAGGCACAAGGCGGCTGCCAGTATCATGGTCTTCCGGCGCATGGCTGAGGTCAAGCAGGCATCCTCTATGCAGTGACGCAACACTAGCACGTCCTACCACGCCGCCCCGCGCGTCCGCGAGCGACGAACTGGCGCGCCTCGACACGAGGTGGGACGTTGTCCGTGGCTCCGCATCAGCCATTCGCAGGACGCGCGCCAGCTTCTGACGCCCTTGACGGACAAATTTATCCGAACCGTGAATTCGATCTCATGCTGCCCGAAAAGCGATCCTTCGGTGGATGTCGCAAGACGTTGTGACTTGGGAGCGAGATGTGTCGCGCCGCGCAGGTTCGTCATGCGGCTAGACGGCGATGCGTGGCGACCCGGAACCTCGCCGGGCGACCCACGTTGGAAGTCCAGAACACCGAGTGGTCAGCTCGATGAGTTGGGAGAGATCATGAGCGACAATCAAACCAAGGGTACCGCCAAAGAGATCGGCGGAACGATCAAGGAAAAAGCGGGAAAAGCCATGGGCGATGATCGCATGGAGACAGAGGGTACGGGCGAGCGTGTCGAAGGAAAGACCCAGAAGAATATCGGCAAGGTGAAGGATGCGGTGAAGGACCAATTCCGCTGATTATCTTACCTTGCCAGCGATCTATGGGGAGTGGCTGCTCGGACGGTGCCACTCCCTTTTTTCTTCCATGTCCTGGTCACTGATTTCATGTCGCGACGCGCCATATCTCTTCTCGTGCTCTGTGCGGCGTTTATCCTGGTCTTATGGCTCGCAGCAGACGTGGTCCTGGCCGTTTTCGCCGGCATACTGGTAGCCGTCTTCCTTCGCGGCGGGGGTGATTGGATCGCGAAGCGGATCGGCTTCGGCAAACCTGCGGGACTGGCAATATTCTGTACGGCCCTCGCGCTCGGGACCATTGCGTTCCTCGCTTTCGCCGGTGCTGCCTTCGCTGATCAGGTACAGGAGCTGATCGACACCATCCCCGAGGCAATCGCCAGCGCTCGCGGCTATGTTGATGATCACGCCTGGCTCGACCGCGGGCTCGAAATGCTCGATCCCTCCGGACTTGCGCCGTCGAGCGACGAAGCGACCAACGCGTTTTCCACGACGCTTGGCGCTCTCGGAACCTTCGTCGTCATCGGGTTCGTCGGTCTGTATGGCGCGATAGCGCCACATACCTACATCCGCGGCTTTGTCGGGCTGATGGCCCCCAGCGTCCGTCCCCGGGGCAATGACATCCTGGCAGAATCCGGTGTCGCCCTGCGCGGCTGGCTGAAGGCCCAGATCATTTCCATGGCCGTTGTGGGCGTGTTGACCGGGATCGGCCTCTGGATCCTGGGGCTTCCGCTCGCACCCGTCCTTGCGGTGATTGCAGCCGTCCTGACCTTCATTCCCAATATCGGCCCATTGCTGGCCGCGGTCCCGGCCGTTCTCCTCGGGCTGACCGAGGGGGTTTCCACGGCGCTCTGGGTCGTCGGCCTGTATATCGCGGTTCAGACCGTCGAGAGCTACCTGATCACGCCGCGCGTGCAACAGGAGGCCGTCTCGCTCCCGCCAGCGCTGACCATCTCCGCACAGCTTCTGTTCGGTGTCCTGTTCGGCGCCCTGGGACTGGCTCTTGCCACGCCGTTTGCAGCTGTCCTTCTGAGGATTGGCGACAAGTTTTATTTGAAGGGTTTTCTGGATGAGGAAGAAGCGAGCCACGAACCCGACGCGCGCGATCGCTCCATGCCGCCTCTGACCTAGCTCTTCTTGCGAGGCAGCGCGCAACAAACGGGGTTCGCGCCGTGCGCTGGCTGCCTATCCGGGAAATCATGTCGACCGTGGCAGTGCCATGCGATCGATATGGTTGGGCTGTGGCAGTGGCATGCTTGCGACGGGGATATTTCGTGTGGCCGAATCCCCATTTCGTCCAGGGCCACCGTCCTGCGACAGCGGCCCTGGACGACAAATCATCGGGCGGTACGATTCGGATGTCGGGACCATGAATAGCCCGGCAGTCCGGTTCTCAGGACGCTGCCTTGAGCCGACGCCGGTCTGGTCCCCAGATCATCCGGACCGAGCTCCCTCAATCCGCTTTCGTCTCGGACTCAACGGGAACAGTAAACGTCTCGACATCGGAATCCGTGTCGCTGACCCCGGGCTCTGACGCCTCGGTCAGAGGAGCGTCGCCGTCATCCGCCGTGATCGATCCCGTGGACATTGCGGAATCATCCGCCTCGTCGTTCTCGGCTTGTTCCTGCGGGGACGAGGACATGTCCGTGTCCTGCGGGTCCGTGGACGTGTCAGCGGTTTCAGACGGAGCAGACATCTCGGAGCCGCTCTCGACCTCCGACGTCGGCTGCGTGGAACTGTCGGTGATCGCGGGATCATCTGTCTGCGCGACGTTGTCGGCATCGTCACAGGCCGCGAGCAACAGGAGCGAAATCACTGCGGTCGAAGCTGCAATTTTCGATTTCATCGTTCGTATCCTTTCATTGTCCTCTCCGAAACCGGCCAACGGCGCATTGGTTCAATTTGTTTTCAGATTCTGCCTGCAGATTCCGCCGGTCGATTAGAATTCCAATTTGTAACGTGCCATGCGTCACACGATCCGCCGCCCGGGCCAATCGAACAATAACTGGATAATCTCGTAAAATCGCACTTTGCGGGCGGAAGCGAATTGAAAATACAAGACAATACAGCGTCAAATTGAATTACAATGTCGGATCTATATGTAAAATTGCTATTCCAGAATTTTTGTTGCGATTTATTATATTGCAGATCGAGTACAGCGCAAAGAAATACGGTCGATTTTGGGGGCTGGATCCCAAGGGCGACCCGTAACCGCTGAGTATTGTAAACATTCACTTGATGCGGCATCCGCTGCATGATCCGCTGCTATGGCGTGCTACGGGCGCCCGCAGACGAGCCAACGACTTCGCCCGCAAGCGGCTCCGGCTTTCGTGTTCCCGGAAGGCTGCCCCCATGGAGGGATCCTGGGATTGCCCGGATAGCCTCGGCTGACCACGTGTTCCGCGACACGACAGAAGTGAATGTCCTCGCGACGTCCCTTCCCGACCGCAACCGAATGCGAAGCCGGCGTTCGGCCCAGGGGAATCGGGTGAGTTGAATTTCACGAGATGAGGCTGACGAGGAATTTTTCGTTCCACCCGGCCTTCAATCGTTTGTTTGTCATCGACAGTTTGGCGGGATTCCGCCGCA